>NZ_JBHZAH010000050.1:0-33401 GCF_042754225.1 Rhodococcus sp. NPDC059234 | reverse complement strand
CAACGACACCATCCAGATGTCCGGTCTGATCACCGCCGAGGGCGACTACGTGCAGGGCACGCTCAACGGCATCGTGCGGGTCTCACGCGGGTAGCTCGCAGCAATCGGCCGGCGGAGGCAACCCGCCACCTCGGCAAGAGAGCGCCGGTTGACCCAATCGAGCGGCGGTCCGGACACCACAAGGCTGTCCGGACCGCGGCAGACCTTTTCCGGCCGTCCCGGAGTCCGCCAACGAGATGAGATCCGGCCTGCCGGACAGCGGTTTCGCCTTGCCAGGGCTGCGTGCGCGACTGCGCGCATCGAAACCCTCCACCGGGCGACAACGACAGAATGGCGTCGACGTTGTCGCCGTCCACGAACCACTCGGGTCCAGTTCGGCCGCGGCGCCGCCCGGGCGATCATCTCGCCAGGACTCCAGGAACGTCCACTTCGTGCAGTCACTGCTGCGCACTGAGCCGATACTCGCCCCGCCTCCCGTTGTGTAGGCGAGGAAATACAACCCGTCCGTAGGCGCGGCGGATCGCTACCGACGGGTGAGCCGGCAGTAGACCTCGAGCAGGTCGGCCTCAGTTATTGCAAGCGGTGTCGGGTGAGGGTGTCTGGAACCAGGGGTTCGACGCGCGGGTATCGCCGGCGTATCAACCGGTAGTTGAGCTCGCCGGCTCGGATCGAGTGTATTCGTAGTGGTCGAGGTCGAATGTGCGGCTGGCGAGGCGGAGGCCGGGCCCCGAGACGGGGCGAACGAAGGGGGCTTCGCCGTGGCGATCGAAGTAGTAGCTGTTCGAGTTGATGCAGCTGGGTTGCGCGAACGCGGTGTGGCGCGCTTTCGCGCGCATGCTCCGCATGTAGGCGTCGTGTGCCGATTGCCTTACGGCGACTTGGGTTGCGCCGCGGCGGCGAGCCTCGTTCAGGCACCGCGAGATGTGGCGGCTCCCGGACTCGATCACGCTGAACCAGGACGGCCCTGCCGCTGACCAGGGCCCGTTCATGAGCCAAAAGTTCGGCAACAGGGGCGTGGAGATGCCCTCGTAGGTCTGGTAGCCGTGCTCATCCCACCATTGCCCTACATCGACGCCGGCGGTGCCGCGGACAGGGAAGGGCGGAACCACTCCGAGCTGCATGGTTTTGAATCCCGTTGCCAGCACTAGGACATCGAGCTCACGGTGAGTCTCGGTCACCGTGCCCGCAGCGGTGTCCGCCACGGCGGTGACGATTCCCTCCGGGGTGACCCGAAGGATCCGTTCGGTGACCAGCTCGACGTTGTCGCGGTTGAAGGCCGGCAGGTACGTGTTGGAGAAGGACGGGCGTTTGCAGCCGAGGGCATACGCCGGCGTCAGCTTCGCGCGTACCTCGGGGTCCACCACTTGCTTGCGTAAGTGCCGCAGGCACATTCTCTCCATGCTGCGAACAAACAGTGGCACCCGCATGTGGTACGCGATGCCCGCGGTCATGACGAACTCGGCCAGCAGAGAGGTGCCGGCGCGCAACACCCGTTGGGTGACCGGAGCATGTGCGAACAGTTCCCGCATCCGCGGGGAGATATCGGTGTTCGGTTTCGGAATCACCCAGATCGGTGTCCGCTGGAACACCGTCAGCCGCTCCGCCGCGGGCGCGATTTCCGGTATCAGCTGCAGAGAGGATGCGCCGGTCCCGATGACGCCGATGCGTTTACCGGCCAGCGCGACGTGCGTGTCCCAGCGCGCGGTGTGGACGGTGGGGCCGTCGAAGGTGCCGAGACCGGGGATATCCGGGTACTTCGGCTGATCGAGCGGCCCCACCGCCGACACGAGGAAGCGGGCCGTCAGAATCCCCCTGCTCGTGTCGACGACCCACCGGTGATTCCGACCGTCGTATCTGGCGGCCTCGACGCGGGTCCGCGGATGCACATGGCGACTGACGTCGTACTTGTCGGCGCAATGGTTGGCATAGGCGGCGAGCTCGTCGCCGGGCGCGAACAGTCTCGACCAGTACGGGTTCGGTTCGAAGGAGTACGAGTAGGTCGTCGAGGGAATGTCGACGGCCACCCCCGGATACCTGTTGTGATGCCACACGCCCCCGACGTCGTCGGCGGCCTCGAGGATCGCGAAGTCGGCGATGCCGGCCTTCCGGAGCTCGATACCGAGTCCGATCCCCGAGAACCCCGCGCCCACGATCACTACTTCATGGTCGATCATTCCGGCCGGTTCCATTGCCGCCTGGTCACTTCGGGCCCGGGAGCCACGCGTAGTTGGCGGTGCGCGATCCGTACTTGGCGTAGCGGTTGATCCCTTCCTTGCTCACCGCGCCGACTCGCCCGGCGACAAAGATTCGCCTAGGGGTGTCGTCCCGCCGACAGGCCTGCACCAGGCCGCTACGTCGCCCGAGGCTCAGCGCCTGCCCGGTGTAGCCCATGGAGAACCGCTTGAGTTTGCGTCCCTTGGCCATCCGGATCAGCGTGCCCGCTGCGTGCGCGCCTTGCGGAGTGGCCGTGGCACAGGCGAAACGCGCACCCGGAACGGCCGCACAGTCGCCGACGACGAAGATGCGTGAGTCCGTCACGCTGCGCAGATGCTCGTCGACCACCGCACGACCTTCGGCGTCGACCTCCAGGCCACTGCTCGCGACGAGATCCGGCACACCCGCGACGATCGCCCACAACGTGAGATCGGAGTGCAACGCCTGCCCCGACCGCAGAACCACAGTGTCACCGCCGCCCTCGTCCGGCGTGCGCACCTCACTGACCGCGCCCTCGATGACTTGCACGCTCATCCGCTCGAGGCCGGCGTGCACCCGCTGCTGCGCGCCTGGCGAGAGGGTCGCACCGATCGTCTCGCCCACGATCCGCACCTGCAGGTCCGGGCGCGCTTCGGCGACTTCGGTTGCAGTCTCGATCCCGGTCAGCCCGCCGCCGACGACGGTGACGACGGCGCCGCTGGGCAGGTCCGCCAATGCGGTGCGTGCTTGCTGCGCGCCTTCCCAGGTGCCGACCGGGACGGCGCCGGGCAGCGGCGTGACCGTGCTGCCGACGGCAACGATCAGGTAGTCGAAGCCGATACTGGTGCCGTCGTCCAGGTTCACGGCGCCGTCACCGATCTTGTCGACCGAGCCCACATGCACGGCGACGCCCTCACGCAACATCTCGGTCAGCGGTGTTGCCGCGGTACCACTTCCGGCGATCTGTTGGTGCAGTCGCACCCGTTCGACGAAGTCGGACCGCGGGTTGACGACCGTGATTTCGGCGTCCTCGAGCTTCTTCGCGAGCCGGTTCGCGGCGATCGTTCCCGCATAGCCGGCACCCACCACGACGATCTTCACAATTGGCTCCCTTTGTGTGTTGAAGCGGATTGAGTGTGTGTTGAAGCGGATTGAGGATGTGCATGCGTGTCGCCGCTGCCCGGCCAGGACAGTCGTGCGGCGACGAGTTCTGCGGTGGCACGCAGATACTGTTGTGCGTCGACCCCGGCTGGATGCTCGCCCTCGAAGATGTCGGTGATCATCCAGAAGTGCGCGACGGCACCGATCAGCACGGCGGCAACCGGCCGCCAATCGGTGTCGGCATCGCCCGAGAGTTCAGCCAGCCCGCGAGTGAACACGGGCATCGACGTCTCGTACTCCTCGCGGCGAAAGGTCTCGAGAACCTCCTTGTCGATGGTGTTGTCCCGAAACAGGATTCGTGTGACATCGCGATTGTGTTCGAGCCGGGCCAACCCGATCCCACACAGCAGGGTCAGGCGGTCGGCCATGTTTGCGTCCGGCGCCACGGCGTCGAGCATCCGAACGATCGAGAAGTCGGGATCGAGGTACTGGACCCACTCCTCCTTCTGTTCCAGGCGACTCGCGACAGCGGCGACCAACAGGGCGTTCTTCGAGCGGAAATGCCGATAGAGGGCGCCCGAGCCTCCCGTCAGTCCCGCTTCGGACTCGATTTGCGCCACCGACGTCCGCGCGAAGCCCTGCTCCCCGAACAGCCGCAACGCCGTTTCGATGATCCGATCCTTTGTCGACACACGATGAAAGTAACCACTTACTGACATCGCGTCAAGAGGATGCGGAAACTCACCGACTCGACCGCGCGACCCGACCGAGGATCAACGGCGAGAAGTGCCGAGTCCCGCGGCAGCATCGTCGCCTCGGCGCACTCGAAAAATGCGTAGCGTCATACGAATCGTCAAGTGCCACAGATCAACCCGAAGTCGAATCCGGCTCGGCGTTCGCGCCACCGCACTACGGTGTCCGCAGGAATCGCCCTCCCGGCACAGGAATCGGAAGCGTCGCCAGGCGTCACAGGATGGAGAGGATTCAACCGTGCCTCGTGTCACGAATCGTCGTATCGCATCGATCATCGCCGCCACGGCCCTGGTGGCTGCCGGTCTTGTCACCGGGGCCGGTACCGCCTCCGCAGCCGACACGTCCTCTGCCGGGTCGCTCGCGGATGGGTTCTACTGCGGCAGGGGCATGCCACACCCTCTGCCGCCCATGACCTGCTACGTGTTCGGTCATTCATTCGAACTCCCGCTGTGGCTGTCGTAGGACGAGTGGGAGCGCGACCGACGACGAACGGGCGGTCACCAGGACGCGCACTCCGCGACCGGGGCTGCCGAACGCCGCACATCCACGACAGTCTCGCGCCCCCGGCACCGAGTCCGGCCGTCGCGTGACCGCCAGCGCATAGCCTTGCCCCATGCCCCATGCCCCATGCCCCATGGCCAACGCGAACGCCGAACACCTGCATCCCGAATCCCTCGACGAGTGCCACGCGTGGTTGCGGGACAATCACGCCGAATCCGCCGGCATCTGGCTTGTGTTCTGGCGCAAGGAGTCCGGGAACACACCACTCGACTACGACCAGGCGGTCCGGGAGGCGCTCTGCTGGGGATGGGTGGACGGGCACACCCGGACCATCGACGAGCACCGGCGGGGCATGTGGTTCACCCGACGCGGACGTAACAGCGCATGGGCCGCGTCCAACAAGGCACGCGTGACTGATCTGCTCGCCGAGGGACGCATGCAGCCGGCCGGACTGTCCGTCATCGACGACGCCAAACAGCGTGGTCTGTGGACCCTGCTCGACGACGCCGAGGCACTGGTGGAGTCACCGGAGCTCGCCGCGGCCCTCGACGCCGACCCGCAGGCACGTACCCACTGGGACGCGTGGCCGCCGAGCGTCCGCAAGTTCGCGCTCAGCCAGATCGCGTTCGCCAAGCAACCCGCCACCAAGACCAATCGAATCGGCGGCATCGTCGAGAAGGCCGCGCGCAACGAGCGGCCATGACCTCGCCCTGAAGTCGGCTTACACGTTGAAGCGGAACGCCAGTGCGTCCCTCAATATACCGATCTACCTGTGGTTTCATGGTTTGAGAAGCGCGCGTTAGCCCCGTTCTAGCCCCACAGGTGCGTCTACACCGGGGCGTGTCAGACCCGCGTGAGACGATGGCGCCATGCAGAAGGCGTACACGGCTGCGGATGATGGCGAAGTCCACCACTACACAGACACAACTGGACTCATCGGCATCATTCAAGGGAAGAAACTCTGGGCGACGAATATTCAATTCCTGAACGACTCCCTTGAGTACGATTTCGGCCTTCAACGGGTAACCGATGCCCTACGCAACTCCTTCGACAAACTGAAGACCGCTGAGTCGGCAGACGAATCATCCGCCAGCGAGCTTGAAAAATCCCTGGAAGTTGCAATAGGCCTATTGGAGGGCAAGGGAGGTAACCCAAAGGATGGCCAGTTCGTTTGTTGCCTATCCAATTTTGGCGATGATCTCGGCCAATGGCGAGGCTACGCACAAGAGGGATACTGCATCACGTTCGATAGGGATGAACTAACGGAGAGTATCGCAGAGTCTCAGGACGACGAGCGGTCCGTAAGGCACGGGAACGTCACTTATGGGCCTGGGTACGACTGGGGAGTGGGACACGTCACGGACGAGGTTCTGTCCCGTATGCATGAGATCGTTTCTGACCCCGACGTGGATCTGAAAAAATACAGATTTCTCGAAAGTGACCCCACCTTTGGAGAAATAGTTCGGGATAGGAATCGACCGCTACTTGCCTCCATCACATGCATTGCCGCGGTTCAGAGTTCTATTCCGTTCCAGAAAGAAGACGGATTCGTCAACGAACAAGAGATGCGTTTATGCGTATCACACCCCGGCGAAGTCAAGTTCCGCCCATCCAAGATTGGCCCAATCCCCTATGTCGAACTGGAATTCAATCCAGCATCCATTAAGGCCGTAACCGTGGGTCCGGGATTGAATATCGAGCTTCGACAATCCACACTGGAGTACTTGCTGGCACACGAGTTCGGCAAGGATCACACGATTGAGGTCAAGAAGACTGCACTGTCCTTCAGGGGCTAACCCCTGATCGCCCGCACGTTCGCCGGCTCCGGCTTCGGGGCCGCGAACGCTCCATCCATCGCGTTGCTGACGGCGTCGCTGGCGTCCTCGTAGAGGTGGCCGTAGGTTGTCCATCGTGATCTTGAACGAGCTGTGCCCCAGGTGCACCTGAATCGCTTTGGCGGGAACGTTTGCCGCGATCAGCAGGGCCGCGCAGGTGTGCCGCAGGTCGTGAAGCCGCAGCCGGCCCGGTAGGCCCGCCAGATGTCGCTCTCACACAAGACCATCGTGGCCATCGTCGACCGCGAGGGAGCCGCCGAGGGACCAGCCTTCTCTGCTCCACGCTTGAGCGCACCGTCACCGTTCTGGTGGCGGGGCGTTGTCGTGTTCGGGGTAGGTTGCCGCTAGCCCCGCCTTAGCCCCATCGGAGGTGTTTCGGGGCGCACACGCGGCGACCACGCACTGCGCACAAACCGGCAAGAAATGCACTCTCACCAGCATGTTCTTTGAACAGCCAGCCGCCCACCTGGGGACAATTTAGCCCCACTACGCGTTGAAGCGGAACTCCACCCCTGGCAGACGGTCATAGAACATTTCGTCGCGGACGCATTTTCACATCCCAAAACGTTTGCTTGCCTGGGCAGACTGACGAGTAGCCCCTGCACGGGAGCGAGCCCGGAACGCTTGGCATGTGTACCTGGCAGGACTCGATACCCCCAACGAGGTCGACGCCTTGGCGATCACTACGGGGTGACCGGTTGCTGAGCGAACCCGCGAGCCGGGATCCTCCCTGGTCACTTGTTAGCGCCGCGAACCCGTCATGTCAGACCGCCCTTTGGACACGCCGGTCAGGTGACGATGCGTGGCGATTCCCGCGACCGATGGGGATCGGCGATCTCTCTCGCATTGATGGGTTGGCCGTGGAGCGGTCGAGCGGAGAGGAAGAGCAATTGCTGCGCACCGGAGACTTTCCGACCATTCGAGGCCGCGCAGTATGACGAGGCCGGTAGGGCAGCCAAAATGCGTCACTGTACGCCGTTGGAACCAAGTCCGGAACTCGCCGCGTGCCGATGGTCGCAGAACCTTTCGGCGAGCCAGTGGCTACATCACGCAATTGGCCAGCAGTGTGGCCTGGCACATGATGAATCCCATCTTGAGGCCGGCGCGGACCACACCAGCTACAGCAGGAGCGCCGGCACTCGCGTCCTTCGCTACCAAACGCCCACAGCGCACCCAGGTGCCGCGGAACCAGAACAACGCCTCCTCCCAAGAAGTCCAGGATCTATCTCGCGGCATATCGGTAAGCTCCCGGGCGGAGTGATCGGACCGTGCTATCCATCGGCCGTCGCCCGACACGACTCATCAGTGCAAGGATTTTCAAACGCAGCAAGGCAGCTGCTTGTGGCTGCCCGACCGACAGATCAGGGAGCAGCACTTTGCAGATCGATGCACATAAACGAACCCTCGGCGAAGTACTTCAACAGGGGCAACACATTGTGCCGAGGTACCAACGTCGATATGCGTGGGAGTCGCAGAACATTCGCGACTTCTGGAATGACATAACGAATGCCACCGATCCCCACTTCCTTGGAAGTATGGTAACGAGCGGCACGACCTCGGCTCCCCGAGAGGTAATCGATGGCCAACAACGACTAACCACTGCAGTCATCTCATTGAGCGTGCTACGCGATCTTTACGAGGAGATCGGAAATGCGGTTCGCGTCACTGGCATAAAGGAGTATCTCGAATACAACGACCGCAATGGTGACCGCAATTACCGCCTGAAGAATAAGGACGCCAGCGCGGCGAGTCGACTCAACGACAACATTCTGCTAAACAAAGAACACCGCGCTAGCGCGCCCGGCTACGACCGCGAGGCCTTGGAATCACAGGCATACGAAATTTTCGAGACACTCGTACGTGGCGTGATGAACGACTCGGCGGACAAGACTCAGTGCCTGGATTCGATTCGCGATGCAATCCTCGAATCAGAAGTCGTATACATCAACGTCGAGGATCGCAAGAATGCGTTCACCATTTTCGAAACTTTGAACGATCGAGGCAAGAGCCTAACGGTGATGGATCTCGTCAAGAACCTGCTGTTCGCGGAGATCGCCTCCGGCGATGAAGACAGTTCCGAACGCGCGTGGTCAGACATCCTCGAGAAGGTCGATGAGCTCACATTCGAAGGGATGACACCCGACTCGGTCCTGTATTACGCGTGGAACTCAAGGCACCACGCAGGAAACCCAGCCACCGACACAATTGAACAGGCTCGACTGCGACGATCAATAGCCGATCGAATTGAGTCATCACCTGATCGAGACGCAGAAGCGCAAGATCTGATCAATGGACTCCGGTTCGATACGAAGGTCCTTTCAGCACTAAATCAGACACTGACGAGTAATGGCTCCCCCGATTCATGGCGGGAGCTTGATACCGATTGGCGCCGAGACAAGTATGAGGATATCTGCGACCGATTGTACGGAATCCTGGTCGCCGGATCAAATCAACCGCTCCCTCTACTGATTTCGTTGATGGGCGCATACTTTCGCGACACCAGGAAAATTCACCGAAAGACCTTGATTGAGTTCTTAACAGTCATCGAGAACTTCCAGTTTCGGTGGAGTATCGCGCAAAAGCCTTCAACTTCGACAATTCGCCGACTATATCGCCAAGCTGCCTCCTCCGTATCGGCCGCCACATCGACGTCGAATTTCGAAGCGGCCAAGAAATCGTTCGCGGTCGGCGCGTCCAAAATTGATGCCTCAGACGCTCAATTCAGAGACGGAGTCAGTCGTCTCGCCTACTCGCGCACCCGGTCCAAAGACTCATTCAAGATCAGACACATTCTCACTCGAATCGAAAAGTCCTACGGATCGACCAGATTGGATCTCAGTCGCCAGCTGTCCATAGAACATCTTCAAGGCTTGGAGGGACGATCGGAAATCACGCCGCGGAACACATGGATATTTAAGATTGGGAATCTTGCCCTTGTCCCGCCTGAAGTCAATTCTGAGCTTCCCAGGGAATTCGCCGACAAATGCGTTGAGTTGACCAACTGGATCAATAGCGAAGATAAACCGCTCGTCAGCGCAATTGGCCGGAAAATCTGGAAGAGTGAACATTCAAACGAAAGAATAGGCGCCATTACACAGCGTGCGATCGAGCTCTGGCCGAGAGTTTCGGACTGAGCAACTTCGGGAGCTTTCAACAAAGACCTGTTGGTCGCGACGTCGCGCCTGCTAGGGACTCCCTTTCACGGGCTTCGGTGTGTGAACGGCGAGTGCGCGCAGGAGCGCGCACTGTAAAGCGTGAGCCTCTGACAAAAGAATGCGACGGCGCCCCGGCTTGCGGGCCGGGGCGCCGTGTGACCGAAAAATCGTCAGGCGACAAACTTGAACGCCCCACCACCTGCTGATGGTGCTCACAGAGGCTGGATCATCACTGGCCCGTGGGCCTCGCTCGCGCGCCGAGACTTCCAACATCTTGGTGGGTCGCCCACGTGCTGCGCCATCGTTGGCCCCTGAGGACGGTCACCACAGCCCAGAAGAGCCTTGGATGAACGGGGACCGTGTTCCTACGCGCAAATGGAGACCATTCCAATCAGCGCCTGAATTCACCGCCTTTTCACACCGGCATGCTGATGCAAGACCGGAATGCGAGACTTGTTCGGCCGATGACCCGAAAAAGCTCGTAACCAGGCGAATTAGACATTAAACCTGAATTCAACCACGTCACCGTCGACCATCACGTAGTCCTTGCCCT
The DNA here is from genome assembly GCF_042754225.1 of Rhodococcus sp. NPDC059234. NCBI lineage: Bacteria > Bacillati > Actinomycetota > Actinomycetes > Mycobacteriales > Nocardiaceae > Rhodococcus > Rhodococcus sp. NPDC059234. Next base: position 23,310 of record NZ_JBHZAH010000050.1, on the reverse strand, counting down.
CCATGCGCACCTTGCCCGCAGCCTTGGCCGCGTTCATGGAGCCGGCGGCGACCAGGTCGTCGAAGGACACGATCTCGGCCTTGATGAAGCCACGCTCGAAGTCGGTGTGGATGACGCCGGCCGCCTGCGGGGCGGTGTCGCCCTTGTGGATGGTCCAGGCCCGCGACTCCTTGGGACCCGCGGTCAGGTAGGTCTGCAGCCCGAGGGTGTGGAAACCGGTCCGGGCGAGCGCGTGCAGGCCGGGCTCGGACTGACCGATCGAATCGAGCATCTCCTGACGGTCCTCCTCGTCCAGCTCGAGCAGCTCCTGCTCGACCTTCGCGTCGAGAAACACCGCGTCCGCCGGGGCGACCGAGGCGCGCAGCTCGGCGACCTTGGCCTCGTCGGTGAGCACGGCCTCGTCGGCGTTGAAGACGTAGAGGAACGGCTTGGTGGTGAGCAGGCTCAGCTCACGGAGCAGGCCGAAGTCGAGCTTGTCCTTGACGCTGAACAGGGTCTTGCCCTCGTCGAGGAACGCCTGAGCCTTGAGCGCCTCCTCGTGCAGCGGCTTGAGCTCCTTGTTCTTCTTCGCTTCCTTCTCCAGCCGCGGGAGGGCCTTCTCCAGCGTCTGCATGTCGGCGATGACGAGCTCGGTCTCGATCACCTCGATGTCCGAGGCGGGGTCGACGCGACCGTCGACGTGCACGACGTCGTCGTCGGCGAACACGCGAACGACCTGGCAGATCGCGTCGGCCTCGCGGATGTTGGCCAGGAACTTGTTGCCCAGGCCCGCGCCCTCGGAGGCGCCCTTGACGATACCGGCGATGTCGACGAAGGACACAGTCGCGGGCAGCAGCCGCTCGGACCCGAAGATCTCGGCGAGCTTGGCCAGCCGCGGATCGGGCAGCTCGACCAGGCCGACGTTGGGCTCGATGGTCGCGAACGGGTAGTTCGCGGCCAGCACGTCGTTGTTGGTCAGGGCGTTGAAGAGGGTGGACTTGCCGACGTTGGGCAGTCCGACGATTCCGAGGGTAAGGCTCACGGTCTCCAGAGTCTACGGACCGGCGCTCCCCGTGTGGGCACGCCGGTCCGCGGAACTCCCCTACCGCGGCTCAGTAACCGCTGTCCGCCGCGTTGATCGCGGCGATGATGACCACGAAGTAGAACAGGACCAACAGCACGGTCAGCCCGATCGCGATGCCGAGCGCGATCATGCCGAGCTGCTTGGTGCGGTCCGATGCGTGCTGCGCGCCCTGGTAGTCGCCGAGCGCCCACTTCGGGTACACCGACGCCGAGTAGTTGAACGCGGCGAAGGCGAGCGGCCAGAAGAAGACGACCGCGGCCGCCGCCCAACCGGCGTTCGACGGCGGCGGCGCGGGCACCGCGCCCGGAACCGGAGCGCCGTACGGGGCCGGGGCCTGCATGGGCTGCACGGGCTGCGGGCCCTGTGCGGGCTGCGGATAGGACGGGTACGCGGGCGCCCCGTAGGACGGCACCGCTGCGGTCGTGGGCGCGCTCTCAAATTCGGTCTCGGGCATGGTCCCCCCTGAAGATCATTTCGGATTCAGCGCAAGCACCCTAACCGAGCAGAGTGTCGCCGGAGCATTCACGGCTCGCGGACCACACCTACGGCATACAAACGGGTAGCCCACGGCCGTGACATGCCCTGTTCTGGCGCTCACAATAAGTAGAGCGCAATCCGAGGGCCCACCGGAACGGCGCGGTGCCCCACAGCCGCCACCAGGAGGAAAGCCATGACCAGAAATCGACTCCGTGCAGCGATCGCGGCTGCGGCCACGGTGCCGATGATCGCGTTCGGCCCGGCGATCGCCTCCGCCGGACCGGCATCGCCGGTCCCCACACCCGTTTCGCCCGCAGCCCTCAATCCACAGCAGGGCCCATTGGGCGCCGCACTGACCTGCTCGCCCTTGGCCTTCATTCCGTTCGCCGGGCCGCTCGCCATAGCCTGCTGGGTCTGAGGCGGCCGCTACCCTCGCTTGCGTGCGACCGTCACCGCCCACTCCGCACCGTCGCGCCACGGCCGCAGGTCCCAGGTCGCGAAGCGGTGCTCCCGCACGAACCCCGCCGCCTCGAGGTCCGCATCGAACTCGCCGACCGTGTACCGGTAGTCCGTGGCGAAGCCGGTGACGAACACGCCGCCGGGAACCAGGTGATCCGAGAACCTCTGCAGGACAGCTCTCTCGGTGCCCGGTTCGAGAAAGATCATCACGTTGCCGGCGGCGATGATCGCATCGAACCGGGGTCCGGGCAGGTCCAGCTCCGACAGGTCGGCGCGCGCGACGGTCAGCCCGGGCTGGGCGGCGGCCACCTCGAGCAGCACCGGGTCGAGGTCGACGGCCGTCACCGCGTGCCCCCGCCTCGCCAGTTCCGCCCCGACTCGCCCGGTCCCGCATCCCGCGTCGAGCACGCGGGATGCGCGGCCGATCACCGCGTCGAGCATCCGGGCCTCGCCGTGCAGATCGACGCCCTGTTCGGCGAGTTCGTCGAATCTCCGCACGTACTCACGCGACTGAGCCCCGCCGCGTTCCTCTTCCCATCGCGTCATGTCGTCCAGACTATGTTCAGGTTCTGACCAACCACGCGGCGGACCGCACGAGTTCCACGTAATGTTTCGCAGGGGGTCCGCGGGGGGCTTCAATCATGAGGTCGCCAAGCGGATCACCCATCCATGCGCTCCATCGACGATGTACCTCCGAAAGGGGAATCACTGTGGCGAACACCTTGCAGGCGGGATCGGGCCTCACGGCCGGACAGTCGCTCACTTCCGACAACGGCGCATACACCCTCACCCTGCAGGACGACGGCAACCTCGTCCTCGGCGAGAACGGAAATGCGGTGTGGGCGAGCAAGACCGAGGGCAAGTCCGTGACCAAGGCCGACCTGCAGGACGACGGCAACTTCGTCCTGTACACCGACGGCAACGACGCAGTCTGGGCGTCCCAGACGTCGGGCAACTCGGGCGTGCGCCTGGTCCTGCAGGACGATCGCAACGTCGTGCTGTACGCGGGCGACAACGCCGTCTGGTCGACGGACACCGTCACCGACACCCCGGCCGCGGCGCCCGAGCCCGAGCCGGCGCCGGTCGAGCCCGCCGCCGCCGAGGCACCGCCGGCCCCCGCAGCGCAGACCCACACGGTCGAGAGCGGCGACACCCTCTGGGATCTCGCGCAGCGCTTCTACGGTGACGGCAACCAGTTCCAGCGCATCGCCGACGCGAACGGCATCCCGAACCCGGATGCGATCAACGTCGGTCAGGTTCTGACCATCCCGGCGTAGTCACGCTCACAGCTCGGCGGCCTCGGACCTTCGCCCGGGGCCGCCGAGCTGTCGCCCGGCCGCCGGATATCGAAGGGAGTGCACCGTGATTCGATGGCTCATCGTTGCTGGAGTGTGGGCCGCGGGCCTCGCCGCGGCAGCCCTCGCGATCAGCATCGGCGCCGGCTGGTGGGTGCCAGCACTCATCCTGCTCGCACTCGCGGCGGTCGGAACCAGGGACCTGACCCAGCGCCGCCACAGCCTGCTTCGGAACTATCCGATTCTCGGTCACGCGCGGTTCGCGCTCGAGAAGGTGCGCCCGGAGATTCAGCAGTATTTCATCGAATCATCAACGGATGGAACACCGTTCGACCGTGAGACCCGCGATCTCGTCTACGAGCGAGCGAAGGGCATCAAGGACGCCGAGCCGTTCGGTACCGAGCGCGACGTGTACGCGCCGGGCTACGAATTCTTCACCCACTCGCTGCGCGCACGACACCCCGACGAGGAGACTCCGACCGTCCGGCTCGGCGGCCCCGACTGCACCCAGCCGTACGACATCGCGTTGCTCAACGTCTCCGCGATGAGCTTCGGATCGTTGTCCGCCAACGCGATCGAGGCCCTCAACGCCGGCGCCGCACACGGCGGGTTCGCCCACGACACCGGCGAGGGCGGCATCAGTCCGTACCACCGCAAGCGGGGTGGCGACCTGATCTGGGAGATCGGGTCCGGTTATTTCGGATGCCGCACCGCCGAGGGCGGTTTCGATCCGGACGCGTTCGCCGCCAAGGCCGTCGACGGCCAGGTCAAGGCGATCTCGATCAAGCTCTCGCAGGGCGCCAAGCCGGGCCACGGGGGCGTCCTGCCCGGCGCGAAGGTCAGTCGGGAGATCGCCGAGACCCGCGGCGTGCCGGTCGGGCAAACGGTCGTCTCGCCGCCCGCGCACAGCACGTTCGACACCCCCGAGGGCCTGATCGACTTCATCGTCACGCTGCGCACCCTGTCCGGCGGGAAGCCGGTCGGATTCAAGCTGTGCGTCGGCTCGCGAGTGGAGTTCCTCGGGATCTGCAAGGCCATGATCGACCGCGGCGTCACCCCCGACTTCATCATCGTCGACGGTGCGGAGGGCGGCACCGGCGCCGCGCCCTCGGAGTACGAGGACCACATGGGCATGCCGTTGACCGAGGGTCTGATGCTCGTGCACAACGCACTGGTCGGCGCGGGACTGCGCGACCTGGTCAAGATCGGCGCGTCCGGCAAGGTCGCCAGCGGCAGCGACATCGTCAAGCGGATCGTCCAGGGCGCCGACTTCACGCTGGCCGCCCGGGCGATGATGTTCGCGGTCGGCTGCATCCAGGCCCAGTCGTGCCACACCAACCACTGCCCCGTCGGCGTCGCCACCCAGGACCCCGAGCGATCGCGGGCACTCGACGTCCCGGACAAGTCTGCCCGGGTCCACCGCTTCCAGCGCGCGACGGTGAACAGTGCGAAGGAGTTGGTGGCGTCGATGGGACTGGACGGCTTCGCCGATCTGCGTCCGGCCATGCTCAACAGGCGGATCGACGCCCACACCACCCGGACCTACGCCGAGCTCTACGAGTGGCTGCAGGTCGGCGAGCTGCTCGACCACCCGCCGGCGAGCTGGCGCAGCGACTGGGTCGACGCCGCCGCGGACCGCTTCTGACACCGAGCACCACCGTGTCCGATTCCCGCTAGCGCACCGCCCGCCCGGCTGCCACAGTGGAGTCCGTGACCACCCCGTATCTGGACTTCGACCGCTGCTACCGCGCAGTGTCGTCCCGCGACGCGCGCTTCGACGGGCAGTTCATCACGGCCGTGCGGACCACCGGCATCTACTGCAGGCCCTCCTGCCCGGCGATCACCCCCAAGCCGGGCAATGTCACCTTCCTGCCCACCGCTGCCGCCGCCCAGCAGGCCGGCTACCGCGCCTGCCGCCGCTGCCTACCCGACGCCGCACCCGGATCACCCCTGTGGAACGTCCGGTCCGACCTCGCTGCCCGCGCGATGCGCCTGATCTCCGACGGCGCGGTCGAGCGCGGCGGCGTCGACTCACTCTCCGCCTCACTGGGCTACTCGTCCCGGCAGCTCACCCGGGCGCTGACAGCGGAGCTGGGCGCCGGACCGCTCGCGCTCGCCCGCGCGCACCGAGCCCACACCGCCAGGATCCTGATCCAGACCACCGCCATGCCGATGTCCGACGTGGCCTTCGCCGCCGGATTCTCGAGTATCCGCCAGTTCAACGACACGGTGCGCGAGGTGTTCGCCGCGACGCCGTCCACGATGCGCTCCGAGGCGGCTCGCCGTGCTCCCGACGCGGCACCCGGGACCGGCACGATCTCACTTCGACTGCCCTACCGCGCCCCACTCGACCCGACCTGGCTGGCCTGGTTCCTGTCCGCGCACGCCGCCGCCGGGGCAGAACACTGGTCGGGCGGCGAATACCGCCGGGCCCTCCGGCTGCCGCACGGCATCGGGGTGGTCGCGACGGTCGTGCACCCGGGGTACGTCCGGGCCGACCTCGCGCTCGCGGACATGCGCGACCTCGCCCCCGCGGTCGCCCGGTTGCGACACCTGCTCGACCTCGACGCCGATCCCGAGGCCGTGGACGGCGCACTGTCCACCGACCCCGCACTCGCCCCGGCCGTCGCGGCGGCGCCGGGCCTGCGCGTGCCGGGCAACGTCGACCCCGCAGAGTTGCTGCTGCGCACCATGATCGGTCAGCAGATCTCCCTCGCGGCGGCCTCGACCCAAACCGCCCGACTGGTGGCGGCACTCGGAGACCCGGTCGACGACCCGCACCTGACCCACGTCTTCCCGAGCCCCGCCGCGGTCGCGGGTCGCGGCGGGGAGGTGCTCACCGGACCCGCGGCCCGCGTCGACGCCGTCGTCGGGGTGGCCGAGGCGCTGGCCGAGGGCACCCTCACACTGCACGCCGGCCGCACCGCCGCCGATCTCCGCGCAGACCTCCTCTCGTACAAGGGAATCGGCCCATGGACCGCGGACTACGTGGTGATGCGTACCCTCGCCGACCCCGACGTCCTGCTCGGCACCGACCTCGTCGTCCGACAGGGTGCCCGCGCACTCGGGGTGGACCTCGACGCGGGCACACGATGGACCCCTTGGCGCTCGTATGCATCGATGCATCTGTGGCGCAGCGCACTTGCCGCGCGCGGCGCCTATCCGGACACATCCCCGCCCGCCACCGACCTCGACACGGAGGACCACCGATGATCGCCCACTACGCGACCACCGCCACCCCGATCGGCCCTTTCACCGCCGTCGTCGACGACGACGGCGCCGTGCTGGCGTCGGGTTGGACGGCCGATCCGCAGGGCCTGTGCACCCTGGTGCACCCGACGTTGCGGCCGGCCACCCTCACCCCACGCCCGGACCTGGGGGCCGTGACCCGCGCCGTCGCCGACTACCACGACGGAGACCTGACCTGCATCGATTCCATTGCGGTACGGCAACACTCGGGTGAGTTCCTGGTAGCCGCCTGGGAGGTGCTGCGGAAGGTGCCGGCGGGCGAGCCGGTCACCTACACGGAGTTCGCCGCGCTGTCCGGCAGGCCCGCTGCGGTCCGCGGAGCGGCCTCGGCCTGCGCCCGCAACGCCGCCGCACTGTTCGTCCCCTGCCACCGTGTCCTGCGGGTCGGAGGGGCCCTCGGCGGCTTCCGCTGGGGTCTTCCCGCGAAGCGCTGGCTACTCTCGCACGAGGAGACGGCACGGTAGATTCGGTCCGATCCCCCCCGCCAAGGAAGGACCGAAACGTGAGCGAACAGCCCACATCGACACCACCCGCCGCGCCGCGCCGCAGCTTCCGTGACCGCGGCGAGGTGCTGGGCGTCGGCGGCATGTGGCTGGCCAAGTGGTCACTGTGCCTGATCGCGATCGCGGCCGGCGCGTGGGTGCTGTGGACGGTGCTCGGCCAACTGTGGGTGGTGGTGCTGCCGGTGCTCATGGCGATCGTGGTGGCGACGGTGCTGTGGCCACCCACGCGCGCGATGACCCGCCGCGGGGTGCCGCCCGCGGCGGCCGCCGGGATCACGCTGCTGGGGTTCATCGCCGTGCTGTCGGGGATCGTCGCGCTGATCGTGCCGTCGGTCGTCGACCAGGCTCCCGAACTGGCGAACAAGGCCAGCCAGGGCCTGAGCCAGGTGCAGAACTGGCTCAAGGGGCCGCCGGTGAACCTGCGCGACGACCAGATCGACACGGCGATCGCCGCGATCACCGCCAAGCTCCAGTCCAGCGCCCAGTCCATCGCCAGCGGCGTGTTCAGCGGCGTGACCACCGCGGGCTCCATGCTGATCACGACGGGCCTGGTGCTCGTCCTCGCCTTCTTCTTCGTCAAGGACGGTCCCCGGTTCCTGCCGTGGCTGCACGGGGTCAGCGGCGGACGCGCCGGCAGGCACTTCGAGGCCGTGGCCGTGCGAATCTGGGACACCCTCGGCGGGTTCATCCGCACCCAGGCGCTGGTCAGTTTCGTCGACGCGTTCTTCATCGGCCTCGGCCTGGTGGTGCTCGGCGTACCGCTGGCCCCGGTGCTGGCGGTGCTCACCTTCCTCGGCGGCTTCATCCCGATCGTCGGCGCGTTCGTCGCGGGGGCGCTGGCCGTACTGGTGGCGCTGGTGGCGAAGGGGTGGACCACCGCGCTGATCATCCTGATCATCGTGCTGGCCGTGCAGCAACTCGAGGGCAACGTGCTGCAGCCGGTGCTGCAGAGCCGCAGCATGAACCTGCACGCCGCGATCGTGCTGCTGGCCGTGACCGGCGGCAGTTCGCTGTACGGGATCGTCGGCGCGTTCCTGGCGGTACCCGTCGCCGCGTGCGCCGCGGTGGTGATCCGCTACATCGGCGAGCAGGTCGACCGAAAACTCGACGACTCGCACGGCCACAGTCCGGGCGACGGTTCGGTGACCGACCGTCCCGGGGCCGCCGGTCCCACTCCCGAGCCGGGCTCCGACGAGCTCGGGTCCGACCTCCCGGACGAACTCGACGGCCTCGCGACCGCGACCGCCGGCTGACGGGCCTTCGGCGGGGTTACCCCGCGACGACCTCCACGCTGGACCCGGTGCGGCCGCGCACGACGTGCAGCCGGCTCGGGATTCGCGCGCGCATCTCGTCGACGTGGCTCACGATGCCGACCACTCGTCCGCCCTCGCGCAGTTCGTCGAGCACGCCCATGACCGATTCGAGGGTTTCGGCGTCGAGAGTGCCGAAACCCTCGTCGATGAACATGGTGTCGAGGACCACGCCGCCCGACTCGGCGGCGACCACGTCCGCCAGACCCAGTGCGAGCGCGAGCGAGGCCAGGAAGGACTCGCCGCCGGAGAGCGTCTTCGCCGACCGCACCACACCGGTGTAGTCGTCGCGGATGTCGAGCCCGAGCCCGCCGCGCTTCCCGCGCGGACCCGCGCCGTCCTCGTGCACGAACTCGTAACGGCCACCGGACATCCGACGCAGCCGTACCGACGCCGACAGCGCGACCTCCTCCAGCCGGGCCGCCAGCACGTAGGACCGCAGCGACATCTTGCGCGCGTTCTGACCGCGGCCGGCGATCACGTCCGCCAGTGCCGCCAGCTCGTCGTGCCGGCGCAGCGCCGGACCGAGCGAGGCGAGTTCGCGCTCGAGCTGGTCGACCAGTCGCTCGAGGTCGAGCACCCGGTCATCCGCCTTCGCCTCCACCGAGATCGCGGCGCCCAGCAGTTCGCCCACCCGTTCCCGCTCCACGCCCGCCGCGCCGGGATCCGCCGGCGCGGCAGCGACCACCGCAAGCACCTCCGGTTCGGCGAGCACCGACTGCGCCCGCACCGCCTCGTCCCGAGCCTGCGCGAGGGTCGACTCGAGTTCGGCCACCCGAGCGGGTTCACGAACCGCAGTGAGAGCTTCCGCCGGCGAGTCGAACCCGGCAGCCGTTGCCGACGCGGAGACCTTGACCTCCAGCGCGCTCGCGTTCGCCTCGACGGCGGTGACCTGAATCCGCAGCTCGCCCAGGCGCGAGACCGCGGCGGCGAGCGCGTCCAGCCGGTCACGACGGGTCCGGAGGTCCTCGTCGGCGCCGGCGGCCGAGGAGATCTCCGTGCGCACCAGGGCCACCCGGGCGACGCCCGCGGCGATCCGTTCCGTCAACCCGGCGCGCTCGGCCTCGACCGCGCGGATCCGCTCCTGCAGGGTGTCGCCCTCGGCGCGCAACGCGGTCACGCCGGCGGCGAACTCGTCCGCTCTGCCTGCCTGGGCGACGGCCTGCGCGTGCTCGTCGGTGACCCTGCGTACCAGGGCGTCGAGTTCGTCGGGGTCCCGATCGCCACCACGGGCCACGAGCGCGTCCACCACCCGCTCCGCCTCGCCGAGCCGGGCGGCGGCCGAGTCGAGTTCGGTTGCCCGGCGCTGTTCGAGCGCCAGCGCGTCGTCCTCGTCGGCCTTGCTGACCGCGGCCGCGGCGGGCCGGGCCGGTGCGGGGTGGACGCCCGATCCGCACACCGCGCACGGCGAGCCGTCGACGAGAACGCCCGCGAGCTCGGCGGCCATGCCGTCGATCCGGGCCTTCCGCAGGTCGAGCAGATCGGATCGAGACTGCTGGTGCAGCTCGCGCGCGTCCGCGCGGGCCTCGGTCAGCTCGGCGACCGTCCGGCGCTGGAGCGCCAACGCGGTCGCCGCGTCCCTGGCGTCCACCAGTCGCGACCGCTCGGTTCCCACACCGTCCACCCGGGCCGCAGCCGACCGAGCCTCGGCGAGCGCGGCCTCGGCGGCACCGACCAGCTCCGGCAGGACCACGAGGCGCTGCCGGAGTTCGGTTGCGGTGGTGTCGAGTTCACGTGCGCGCGCCTCGTCGCGCTCGATCGCGGCCTGCGCCTCGTCGGCTCCGGTCGCCTGCTCGATCAGTGCGTCCAGTCGAGTCACCTCGGCGGTCCACTCCCGCACGGCGGCCGCCAGCGTGTCCCGGTCCGACTCCGCCTCGGGCCAGCCGAGCCGGTCGAGCAGGGCCCGGCCTTCTGCCGACCCCTCGACACCGTCCCCGAGGACGGTGAGCCTTCGGCGTTGCGCGGCAACGTCGTTCGCGACCGCGTCGGCCTGCCCGCGGAGCGCGGCAACCGGCTCGGCCGCGCGAGCCCGGGACAACTCCTGCTCGAGGTCGGCACGCTGAGCCGCGGTTTCCTCGTGCGCGGCCAGGCGGGCACGAGCGCTCACCGCGCGACGCTGCAGTTCGTGCACCCGCTGCGACTCCGCGAGCAGTTCGGCCGCCCGGGTGTCGAGGGCGCGCACCCGCAGCAGCTCGGCCGCGGCGGTGTCCCGAGACTCCGTCGCGTCGGCGAGCAGTTTGCGGGCCCACGTCATCGGGTCCGCGTCGGCGCCCGCCTCGATCCCGGCGGCGGTCGACACCCTCGCGACGGCAAGGTCGACCTTGTGCCGACTGGACTCGATCGTCGCCGCGCTCTCCCTGCGGCGGTCGGCGAACCACTCCTCGACAGTGCCGAACCGGGCCGTGTCGAAGAGTCGCTCGAGCAGCTTGCCGCGCTCCTCGGTGTCGGCCCGCAGGAACCGCGCGAAGTCGCCCTGCGGCAGCAGCACCACCTGGAAGAACTGGTCGGCACTCATTCCGAGCAGGCCGCCGACCGCGTCACCGATCTCGTCGAGCCGGGTCAGGTTCTCGCCCCGCCCGTCCAGCCACTCGAGGGTGGCCTTCGCGTTCTCCTTGGTGGTCCCGGTGCCGCGAAGTTTGGCGCGCTGGAATTCCGGGCTGCGGGTGATCCGGACGTCGCGACCGCCGATGGTGGCCTCGAGTACCACCTTCGGCACCGCACCCGGCTCGGCATGGTCCGAGAGCAGGCGCTTGCCCTCCTGGCGCGCACCGGGAACCCGGCCGTAGAGCGCGAAGGCCACCGCGTCCAGGATCGTGGTCTTGCCCGCACCCGTCTGCCCGTGCAGCAGGAACAGTCCGTCCGCGCCGAGGGCGTCGAAGTCCACCGCCACCGAGCCCCCGAACGGGCCGAACGCCGTTGCCTCCAGGGTGTGCAGTCTCATGCGATGCGCTCCACCGCATCGGCCTCGCCCCGGTCGGGACCGTCGGCTTCCCGCGCGGCCGCGGCGAATGCCTGCTCGGTCCAGCGCAGTTCGTTCGCCGTGGGCTCGCCTCGCATGTCCGAGAGGAAGCTCGTCGCGATCTCGAGGTCGGTGCGGCCGCGAACCTTCTCGCGGTATCGCAGATCCGAGTCACCCTCCGGCCGAATCCATTCCAGATGGACCAGGTGCGGGAACCGTGCCCGCAGCGTGCGCATCGCGTCCAGCGGGCGCACCGGGTCCGTGAGCACCGCCGACACGTAGTCATCGGTCGCGGACGCGAACTCCTCGCCCTCGAGCAGTTCGTCCACGGTCCCCCTGAGCTCGCTGAGCCCCCGCACCACCGGCAGGTCGTGCCGGACCACCTCGGACAGTCCGTTCGCGTCGAGGTCGACGATCCACACGGCCTTGCGGTGGGTGCGCTCCCCGAACGAGTACGGCAGCGGGGAACCGGAGTAGCGGACCCGGTCGGTGAGGGTCTGCGGCGAATGCAGATGACCGAGCGCGACGTAGTCGACCCCGTCGAACGCCGACGCGGCGACCGTCTCGACCCCGCCGACCGAGATGGACCGCTCCGAGCCGGTGGACTCGGCGCCGACCACGAACGCGTGCGCCAGCAGCACCGCGCGCGGCGGCGGGCCGTCGACCGCACGGTCTGCGAGGTCGGCACGCACACGGTCCATGGCGGCGTCGAGGATCGCGGCGTGTGTGCGCGCCGACGGCACCCCCAGTTCGGCACGGGTGGTCTCCGGCTCGAGGTAGGGAATGCCGTAGAACGCGACCTGTCCGTGCTCGTCCTCGAGCACCACCGGACGGTCGACCTCCGAGACTCTGGTCATCAGATGCAGCCCGCCAGCCGCGGCGAACGCGGCCCCAGCGCCGAGCCGGACCGGGGAGTCGTGATTGCCCGATGTCGCGACGATCACGGCACCCGCCGCCCGGATTGCCTCGAACCCCTTGTTGCACACCGCGACCGCGTCCGCACTCGGCACGGCACGGTCGTACACGTCGCCCGGCACGACCACGACGTCGACGGCGTTCGCGGCGACCAGCGCCGCCACGGCGTCGAGCGCCCGAGCCTGGTCCACGAGCAGGTCGACCCCGTGAAAGGTCCGCCCGATGTGCCAGTCGGAGGTGTGCAGGATTCGCATGGGCCGACCGTAGTTGACCCCTCCGACAGTCTCGCGCACGCACGCCGAGCCGCCGCGCCTCACCGAACTTTGTCGGTGCCCTGGTGCACCATCGGCGCCATGAACGCCGTCACCGCATTCGGACTGCTCGTCGCGCTGGTCCTCGGCATCGCCGTCGGTTGGCTCTGGCACTCCGCCCGGACCGGGCAGCGCACGGCGCGGGCCGAGGCGCAACTGGCCGCGCTGCGGGACAACGAGAAGTTGCTGCGTCAGTCCCTCGCCGCCGTCAACGAGGACTCCGCCCGGCGCACCTCCGGCGTCGTCGGCGAGCAGGTCGCGCACCTCGTCGGCCCGCTGCACGACGCGGTCGACGCGCTCTCGCACCAGGTCCAGCAGGTCGAGCGCAGCCGGGTGCACGCGTACGCCGGGCTTTCCGAACAGGTCGCGGGCATGCGCCACACCTCCCAGTTGCTGTCCACGCAGACCGGTCGGCTCGTCACCGCGCTGCGCGCCCCGCAGGTTCGCGGCCGGTGGGGCGAGATCCAGCTCGAGCGGGTCGTCGAGCTGGCGGGCATGGTCAAGCACTGCGACTTCGAGACCCAGGTGGTCGGCGAGGGGGTACGACCGGACCTCGTCGTCCGGCTCGCCGGCGGCAAGAACATCGTCGTCGACGCGAAGGTGCCGCTGGCCGCCTACCTCGACGCGACGCAGGAGGAGGACGTCGCGATCCGGGACGGTCACCTCGGCCGGCACGCCAAGCAGCTGCGCACCCACGTCGACCAGCTCTCGGCCAAGGCGTACTGGGCGGCGTTCGACCCGACTCCCGAGTTCGTCGTCCTCTTCGTTCCCGGCGATTCGTTCCTCGACGCCGCGTTGACCGCGGACGCGGGACTGCTCGAGCACGCCTTCTCGAAGAATGTGATCCTCGCCACGCCCACGACGCTGGTCGCCCTGTTGCGGACCATCGCCCACACCTGGCGCCAGGAGACCCTGTCGCGGGAGGCCGACACCATCCACCGACTCGGCCGCGAGCTCTACAACCGCATCGGCGTCGTCGGCAATCACCTGGACCGGCTCGGTTCGCAGCTGGGCAAGGCCGTCGACTCGTTCAATCTGACCGCCGCGTCGATGGAATCGCGGGTGACCGTCACCGCCCGAAAACTCCACGACCTGGAGGTCGGGGACGGCGAGATCCGAGAGGTCGGGCGCGTCGAATCGTGGCCGCGGACCGTCGGACTTTCGGAGATCGTTCCCACAAACGGCGCCGCTAACGAGGTTATCGGCTGACGAGCGACTAATGTCGAAGCGTGTCTGCAACCCAACGTGCTCGCTCTGGGGTGCCGCTCGATGCGCGGTCCGTTCTCCCCACCGTCCCCGGCCTCCCTGCCTGGGGCGCGGTGCTCGTTGCTGTCGGCGCCGCCTTCGTTGGGTTTCTGCTCGATTCGATGCGCGGCACGGAGCTGACGTCGGCGTTCTCGATCTTCTACTTCCTGGGCTGCGTGGGGGCGGTGCTCGCGGTGCGGAGCCGAGGGCTCTTCACCACCATGGTCCAGCCGCCGCTCATTCTGGTCGTCGCGGTCCCGATGGCCTATCAGCACTTCTCCACCGGGCCGAGCGGTGGCATGAAGGACCTGATACTCAACGCGGCGATCCCACTGGTCAACCGCTTTCCGCTCATGCTGCTGACGACTCTGGCGGTGCTCGCGATCGGCCTCGGCCGGATGTACATGGGCCGCGAGGCCGACAAGCTCGCCGCGCGGCCTCGGCGTAAGTCCGCGGCCGCGGGCCGCTCCGAGCAGCCCGCGCGACAGTCGGCAGATCGGGCTGCGGACGCGCCCCGCTCGGCGCGGACCGCCCCTCCGACCGGCCGGTTCCCGACGGGCCAGCACTCGACGGGAGCACGGCCGGTGGTCCCGGAGCGGCCGCGCGAGACCGAACGGACCCAGGAGGTCGCGTTCGACTCGGCGCCGATCAGGCAGCAGCGTCGCCCCGAACCGGTCCGCCGGCCGGTACCGCCGCAGCACGGCGAGAACCTCTCACGCCGCCCCGAACGCGGACCCGCCCCGGTACGGACCCCGCAGTTCAGCAGGCCGTCCGAGCCCGAGATGCCGATGCACCCCATCCCGCAGGTCCGGTACCGGGACCGCTACGACGCCCCCACCGACCAGCCGCGGCACACCCGCTAGCCGGTCATCGGGCTCGGCTTGCGGAGCTCGCGGGGCAGCGAGAAGACGAGGGTCTCGTTGGCGGTGGTCACCGTCTGCACGTCGTGGAATCCCTGCTCGGCGAGCAGGTCGATGACCCCGCTCACCAGGATCTCCGGTACCGACGCTCCGGAGGTCACGCCCACCGTCTGCACGCCCTCGAGCCAGGCGATGTCGATTTCGCGGGCGTAGTCCACCAGGTGACTCGCCTTTGCTCCGGCCCCCAGCGCCACCTCGACCAGTCGAACCGAGTTCGACGAATTGCGCGAGCCGACCACGATGACGAGATCGCACTCCGGCGCCATCGCCTTCACCGCAACCTGACGGTTCTGGGTGGCGTAGCAGATGTCGTCGCTCGGCGGATCCTGCAGGAGCGGGAACTTCTCACGCAGCCGGGCCACCGTCTGCATGGTCTCGTCCACGCTCAGGGTGGTCTGGGAGAGCCAGATGACCTTCGACTCGTCGCGGACCGTCACCGCGTCCACCGATTCGGGACCGTCCACCAACTGCACGTGGTCGGGCGCCTCGCCCGCGGTCCCCTCGACCTCCTCGTGGCCCTCGTGGCCGATCAGCAGGATGTCGAAGTCGTCGCGGGCGAACCGCTTCGCCTCCTGGTGCACCTTGGTGACCAGCGGGCACGTGGCGTCGATGGTGTGCAGGCTGCGCTCGGCGGCCGCCTCGTGCACGGCCGGGGACACTCCGTGGGCGGAGAAGACCAGGACCGAGTTCTCGGGGACCTCGTCGGTCTCGTCGACGAAGACGACGCCGCGTTCGGACAGCGTCTCGACGACGTGCCTGTTGTGCACGATCTCCTTGCGCACGTAGATCGGCGCACCGTGCTTCTCGAGCGCGCGCTCGACCGTCTCGACCGCCCGGTCCACGCCGGCGCAGTATCCCCGCGGCTCGGCCAGCAGGACCCGCTTGCCGCTCGCGGCGGTCGGCGCGTTGGAACGGGCGATACCCAGGTTCAAGGGGACTGCGGAAGACATGCTTCCAGGGTACGGGGCGTGGGCGCGGCCGTCCGATCAGGCGTCCTACACCGCGTCGGCTACCAAATGAGAGCCTCGTGAGGCACTCTAGGACCATGATTCGTCCCCCTTTCGCTGCCCGGGTGGCGGCCGGGATCGCGGCCACCGTCGTCGAAGAGGTACAGAAGCTGCCGACCACCGCGGTGGCGCTGCCGATGACCACGGTCAGCCAGGTCCTGCAGACCTCGATGCGCATCCAGCAGTCGATGACCGCGCTTGCCATCAAGGGCGACGAGGCGCTCGCGTTCCTGTTCCACACCACCGAGGAACAGCCGGAGTGGGCCACCTTCGACGAGGATCTCGAGCCGCCGGCCACCAACGGCGCGGTGACCGCACCCGCGGCTGCGGACCCCAAGCCGGCGAACCAGGGCCGATTCGAGCTGTACTCGATGTCGCCTGCGGTCGACGCCCCCGCGAAGAACGCCGCGCCGGCGACGCCGCGTACCACGGCGGCGGCGAAGCCCGCCAAGCCCGTGGACCGGCCGGAGATCGCCGAGTACCTCGACTACGACAACCTCACCCTCGCGCAGCTGCGGGCCCGCCTGCGGTCGCTGTCCGTCGACGAACTCGAGGCCTTGCTCGCCTACGAGAACGGCTCGCTCGGCCGCGCCCCGTTCCAGACCATGCTGGGCAACCGGATCACCACCGCCAACTCCAAGTGACCTCAGCCCAGCCCAACCCGGCGGGTGCCCGCCCGTCCGCGCAGACGTCGAACTCGGCCGAGAGCCCGTGGCCGGTCCGATCCGTCGCGACGAAGGTCGCCCAGTGGATCGACCGGCTCGGCAGCGTCTGGGTCGAGGGGCAGATCACCCAGATCAACATCCGGCCCGGTACCCGGACCGCGTTCCTGGTGCTGCGTGACCCGTCCGCCGACATGTCGCTGTCCGTGACCTGTTCTCCCACCCTGATCCGGGACAGCCCGGTGCCGCTGACCGAGGGCAGCCGGGTGGTGGTGTTCGGCAAGTTGTCGTTCTACACCGGCCGCGGCACGGTGTCGCTGCGTGTCACCGAGATCCGACCGGTCGGCATCGGCGAACTGCTCGCCCGGATCGAGCGGCTGCGCGGCCTGCTCGCCGCGGAGGGACTCTTCGACCCTCGGCTCAAGCGGCCGCTGCCGTTCCTGCCGCGGACCGTCGGGCTGATCACCGGCCGCGCCAGCGCGGCCGAACGCGACGTGCTCAGCGTCGCCGGGAAACGCTGGCCCGCAGTGCAGTTCGAGGTCCGCAACACGGCCGTCCAGGGTCCGACCGCGACGGCGCAGATCGTGGCGGCACTGGCCGAGCTGGACGAGAACCCCGCGGTCGAGGTGATCGTCCTGGCCCGCGGCGGGGGCAGCGTCGAGGATCTGTTGCCGTTCTCCGACGAGACGCTGTGTCGCGCCATCGCCAAGTGCACGACGCCGGTGGTCAGCGCGATCGGCCACGAACCGGACAATCCCCTGTGCGATCACGTCGCCGACGTGCGCGCTGCCACCCCGACCGACGCAGCGAAGCGGGTGGTGCCGGACGCCGTGGCGGAGCAGGCGCTGGTCGCGGAGTATCGCGCCCGCGGCGCGGCCGCACTGCGGAACTGGGTTACGCGCGAGGCACGTTCGCTGGCGGACCTGCGCAGCCGACCGGTGCTCGCCGACCCGCTGGCGGCCGTCGAGCGCCGCGCGGAGGAGGTCGAGCGGCTGCGCGAGGCCGGCCGGCGTGATGTCACCCGGTTCGTCGCCGGGCAGACGACGGTGCTCGAGCACCTGGCCGCCCGACTGACCACGCTTGGTCCGGCGGCGACCCTGGCTCGCGGTTACGCGGTGGTGCAGCGGGTGGTGCCGGGGTCGGATCCCGAGGTGCTGCGCTCGGTGGACGACGCTCCTCCCGGCACACAGATTCGGGTACGGGTCGCCGACGGCGCGGTCGTCGCGGCCGTCATGGGCAGGGACAAGTCAGGAGATTCCAGGTGAACGAACCGGTGTCGGACCTCGGCTACGAGGCCGCACGTGACCAACTCGCCGAGGTGGTCAAGATGCTCGAGCAGGGCGGATTGGACCTCGACCACTCCCTCGCGTTGTGGGAGCGCGGCGAGGCGTTGGCCGCGCGGTGCGAGGAGCATCTGGCCGGCGCGCGGGCTCGGGTGGAGCGAGCACTCGCCCACACCGAGGACGAGGACTCGCCGAACTGAGGAACGGCCGCTGCGGACCGTCGGCGAATCTCAGCGGGTGAGCGGCTGGGCGTCGCCGATGGCGGTTGCCAGGGTGGTGAACTCCTGCTCGGACCCGGACCCGGTGATCAGCACGCGCACGTCGCCGAGGTTGGTGATCCAGATCGGTTCGCTGCCCTGCTCGGAGTACTTCACCCAGGAGTCGGGACCGATCTGCTCGACACCGGTCGACGTGCGCAGGTCGCCGGCCACCCACGGCACGAGCGCCTCCTCGGTGGCAGCGCTCTGACTCAACTGCAGGTAGCGACCCGCGTCGGTGATGTAGCCGACGGTGCTGACGTCGCCGCCGCCGTCGCCGGTGACGGTGCCCCGA
This sequence comes from Rhodococcus sp. NPDC059234, assembly GCF_042754225.1. Classification (NCBI taxonomy): domain Bacteria; kingdom Bacillati; phylum Actinomycetota; class Actinomycetes; order Mycobacteriales; family Nocardiaceae; genus Rhodococcus; species Rhodococcus sp. NPDC059234. The sequence goes on along the minus strand of NZ_JBHZAH010000050.1, from coordinate 5,100 downwards.
CTGCCCGAGTTCGGCTGCCACCCCTCCGGGATCGCGGGGTTGCGGACCGGGAAGCCGAGTTCGCGGGAGTCGTACTTGAGCGCGGCGTTGATGTCGAAGTGCGGGACCTGACCGGGGGTCGGGCCGCCCGGGCTGAGCGTGCACTGGCTGGCGATGCCCGCGATGATCAGGCAGAGCACGACAAGCGGGATTATCGACCACAGCATGTCGCGGTTGCTCTGCAGAATTCGGGGTTTGTTGCCGGCCACGATGTCCAGTATCCCAGCACCCCGGGACCTTGCTCCGGCCGGTCCCTTCCCGAGGGAAACCGACCATCGAGTCACATATATGCAGATAGCTTGCACAGCATGAGTGCGAGCATCGCCATGCGTCCGGCCGTCCGGTCCCCCCGCGCATGGCTTCGGGGGATCCTGGTCGCTGCCGTCGGCGCGGCCGCCGTTGCCACCGGGCCGTCGCCCGCGACGGCCCAGCCCGTCGGGTACGTGAACTTCCTCGACATCACCCCCGCCAACGCGAACGCAGAACTCGCGGGCGGCCTCGACCCCCGGCTGCCCACCGATCCCGCCGTGCTCGGCACCGCGCTGGCGTCGGCCCGTGTCGACCACGTCCCGCCGGTTCGGTATGCCGCGCTGCTGCACCAGTACTGGCTCGCACTCGGCGCCATGGCGACCGGAATCGACCTCGCTTCCTGGGACCCGAATGCCGGGTTCGCGGCCAACGCGACCCTGGTCGACCGGGTGTACGCGAATTACGGCCGCTACCAACGCGAGCGCGCCGAGCTGAACTGGGCGGGCATGGCGGGGATGGCCGGCGCGTCGTTCGCCGCGGGCTTCTGGGACCTCGACGGTGGCCGCACCGCGCTGACCGTCGACGCGGTGCACCGGCTCGGCACCGCGGTCGGCTCGGCCGTCGAGGCCCTGCCCGCCGAAGCGGCGGCCCTGCTGCCCGACGACGTGCGGGCCCTGGCCACCCTGGGGCCGGCGACGACCGCCGCGGATCTCGACTGGTACCAGCAGCGACTGCTGATCATGCAGAAACACATCTACTTCGACATGGTGCCGATGCACGAGGCGTACCTGCGGGCCGGACGCCCGGCGATCGACGAACTGCGTGCCGCCGGTGTCCTCGACGCCAACGCCGCGTCCGCGTGGCGGGGCATCTTCTCCGGCACCGTCGAGGGCCGCGCCGACGCCACCCGGCGGATGGCGGACCGCGAGCAGAACGAGATCGTCGCCGACCAGTGGGACGCCACCGCGAGCGGTCGCGGCGGCATCGGGCGGGTCCTGAGCTACGTCACCACCGTCGCCGCGCAGCCGTCGATTCCCGGCACGCGGTCACCGGGGGTGGTCGCGCCCCTGTCGGTCGTCGGCGCGGTCGGCGGCGCCACCTACCGCCTGCAGGCCCCGCTGCCCGACTTCAACTGGGCCGACCGCGGTCCACGATGGTCGTACATCGGCGGCGACACCGTGCCGGCCTATGCGCGGCTGGTCCAGGACCGTCCCGCCGAGGCGTACGCACTGCTGGCGCTGCCGTTCGTCGACTTCATGGACCAGCAGCGAGTGCTGCGCCGGATGCCGGCGCTCGCCCGCGATCTGGGCACCGGATGGTCGCTGACGCGGGAGCCGTAGACGCGCCGGGATCGGGCCGAGAGCGTGATGAGATAATCACGCTTCGAGACCGACGGTCTCCCCACCGACCGAACCTATGGCGACGCCGACCGCGTCGACCGCAAGGAGGCACTGCCCCATGACGGCCAGCACCCCAACGAGTCGCCGCGAGGCCCCGGACCGCAACCTGGCGATGGAGTTGGTGCGAGTGACCGAGGCGGGCGCGCTGGCCGCAGGCCGCTGGGTCGGTCGAGGCGACAAGGAGGGCGGCGACGGCGCCGCGGTCGACGCCATGCGTCAGCTCGTGTCGAGCGTCTCGATGCGCGGCGTCGTCGTGATCGGTGAGGGCGAGAAGGACGAAGCCCCCATGCTCTACAACGGCGAAGAGGTCGGCAACGGCGACGGACCGGACTGCGACTTCGCGGTCGATCCCGTCGACGGCACGACCCTGATGTCCAAGGGCATGCCCAACGCGATCTCGGTTCTCGCGGTCGCCGAGCGCGGCGCGATGTTCGACCCCTCCGCGGTGTTCTACATGGAGAAGATCGCGGTCGGCCCCGACGCCGCCGACGTCATCGACATCACCGCCCCGGTGGCCGAGAACGTCAAGCGCATCGCGAAGGTCCGCAAGTCCTCGGTCTCCGACGTCACCGTCTGCATCCTCGACCGCCCGCGGCACGCGCAGCTGATCGCCGACGTCCGTGACACCGGCGCGCGCATCCGGCTGATCTCCGACGGCGACGTGGCCGGCGCCATCGCCGCCGCCCGCCCGGACTCCGGCACCGACATGCTGATCGGCATCGGCGGCACCCCCGAGGGCATCATCGCCGCCGCCGCGATGCGCTGCATGGGCGGCGCCCTGCAGGGTCGGCTCGCCCCGACCGACGACGCCGAGCGACAGAAGGCCATCGACGCCGGCCACGACCTGGACCGCGTGCTCCTCACCGAGGACCTGGTCTCCGGCGAGAACGTCTTCTTCACCGCCACCGGCGTGACCGACGGCGACCTGCTGCGCGGAGTCCGCTACAGCGGCGGCGGCGCGCACACCCAGTCCATCGTGATGCGCAGCAAGTCCGGCACCGTGCGCATGATCGACGCCTACCACCGCCTGTCGAAGCTGCGCGAGTACTCCTCCGTCGACTTCGACGGCGACCCGGACGCCCAGTTCCCCATGCCCTGATGCGCTCCGCGCCCGTGCGCGATCGGTGCCCCGGTGAGGGTGCTGATCACGCACGGGCGGCGCAGCCGCTTCGGTGGCAAGCTAGCAAGGTATGACCGAAGAACTGCAGTACCGCATCGAGCACGACACCATGGGCGAGATCCGCGTTCCGAAGGACGCGCTGTGGCGGGCGCAGACGCAGCGGGCGGTGGAGAACTTCCCGATCAGCGGTCGCGGTCTCGAGCGCGCCCAGATCCGCGCGATGGGCCTCCTCAAGGCCGCCTGCGCGGAGGTCAACCGGGACCTCGGACTGCTCGACGCGGAGAAGGCCGACGCAATCATCGCCGCCGCGAACGAGATCGCCGACGGCCGCCACGACGACCAGTTCCCGATCGACGTCTTCCAGACCGGTTCGGGCACCAGCTCGAACATGAACGCCAACGAGGTCATCGCCTCCATCGCACTGGCGAACGGCGTCGAGGTGCACGCCAACGACCACGTCAACATGTCCCAGTCGTCCAACGACACCTTTCCCACCGCGACCCACCTCGCCGCCGCCGAGGCCGAGGTCAAGGACCTCATCCCCGCGCTCGACCACCTGCGACTCGCACTGGGCGACAAGGCCGCCGAATGGAAGTCGGTGGTCAAGTCCGGTCGCACGCACCTGATGGACGCGGTGCCGGTCACCCTCGGCCAGGAGTTCAGCGGCTACTCACGGCAGGTGGAGGCGGGCATCGAACGGATCCTCGCCGCCCTCCCCCGCCTCGGAGAACTGCCGATCGGCGGCACCGCGGTGGGCACCGGACTGAACGCTCCCGACGGGTTCGGCACGAAAGTCGTTGCCCGCCTTGTCGAGTCGACGGGAATCGACGCCCTGACCTCGGCCCGCAACAGTTTCGAGGCGCAGGCCGCGCGCGACGGACTCGTCGAGGCGTCCGGCGCCCTGCGCACGGTCGCTGTGTCACTGACCAAGATTGCCAACGACATTCGCTGGATGGGCTCGGGTCCGCTGACCGGGCTCGGCGAGATCCGCCTACCCGACTTGCAGCCGGGCAGCTCGATCATGCCCGGGAAGGTGAACCCGGTACTTCCGGAGGCGGTGACCCAGGTGGCCGCACAGGTCGTCGGCAACGACGCCACCGTCGCCTGGGGCGGCGCCGCGGGAGCATTCGAGCTCAACGTCTACATTCCGGTGATGGCGCGCAACCTGCTGGAGTCAATTCGGCTGCTGTCCAACGTGTCCCGACTGTTCGCCGATCGGTGCATCTCGGGCCTCGTGGCGAACGTCGAGCACCTGCGCACCCTGGCCGAGTCCTCCCCGTCGATCGTCACGCCACTGAACTCGGCGATCGGTTACGAGGAGGCGGCCGCGGTGGCGAAGGAAGCTCTCGCGGAACGCAAGACCATCCGGCAGACGGTGATCGACCGCGGCCTGATCGGCGACAAGCTCTCGCTCGAGGAACTCGACCGCCGCCTGGACGTGCTCGCGATGGCGAAGGTCGAGGACCGGTAGTCCGGTTCAGGCCTCGATCGCGATGACGGCGCCGGGCTGGAGCCAGCGGATGAGCCAGACCAGCGCCGTCTCGTCGATCGCGACACAGCCTTCGGTCGGTTCACCGTTGGTCACGTGCAGGAAGAAGGCCCCGCCGTCCCCGGGCACCCGATCCTTGTTCACGCCCATCACCACGGCGTAGCGGTAGGCCGGAATCTGCAGCTGCTCCGACTCGGATTCGTCGAAGGCGCATGCACCCGGCGCGCAGACCTGATGGGTGTTGTACGTGGGACTGTGCTGGTCGCCGTCCCACCAGTCGTCGGCCCCGACCGTCCGGTAGGGCAGGCCGCCGCCGGGATTGGGCGCGGTGCCGAAGGCGGCATCGAGGCTGTAGACGCCGGTGGGTGTCGCGGGGACACCGTCGTGCGACTGCGGCGCGAAACCCGCCGAACCGACCTTCGCGGGCAGCGCCGGCGAGATGCGGTGCCAGCCGATCGGTGAGCGCTGCCAGGCCTCCACCGTCGCCTGCGAGCCGCCCGCCCCGTTCACCGTCACGACCTGGGTGGCCGCGCCAACGGACCCGTCGAACCAGGGTCCCTGAGCGGCCGCGTGCGGGGCGCACAGCAGCGCCAGCACCGTCGCGACAACGGTCGACAGTATGACGCTCATCACATTGCGCACACCGCATCCTAGCCCGGGGGCGTCCCGTCATGTGCGACATGCGCTGACGCGCAGTGGTGGGGGGGGGGCCCCCCCCCCCCCCCGCGCCCCCCCCCACCCCGCCGCCCCCCCGGGCGGGGGGGGCGGCCCGCCCCACGCCCCGGGGGCCCCCGGCGGGGGCC
>NZ_JBHZAH010000049.1:0-33686 GCF_042754225.1 Rhodococcus sp. NPDC059234 | reverse complement strand
GGACGAGGCCGCTCCCATCGAGGTCAGCGTCGGCGAACCGGCCGCGCCGGTCCGCGCCGAGGTCGCCGAGGAGACCGCAGAAACCGCAGCCGTCGAAGAGCAGCCGCACGCCGAATCCGAGGAGGAGGGCGAGGGCCAGGGGCGCCGTAGGCGTCGTGGCCGCCGGGGCCGTGGTCGTGGCCGCGGCGAGCAGGCCGGTGAGGGCGAGCACGGCGAGGAGCCGGAAGAGGCTGCCGAGTCCGAGGACAAGAAGGACCGTGCCGCGGAGGAGTCCGCGACCTCGGAGGCCGCCGAGCCGGCGGAGGCCGAGGCCGAGACCGCCGAGGGCGAGTCCGCCGAGGGCGAAGGCGAAGAGGGCGCGGGTGACGGCGCGAGCCGTCGCCGTCGTCGCCGTCGCCGCCGCAAGGGCAGTGGCGAAGGGGCCGAGGGCGGTGCCGAGGATGACGGCGTCACCACCGTCGTGCACGAGCGCGAGCCGCGCACCAAGGCCCGAGTCAAGGACGAGGTCCAGGGGATTTCCGGGTCCACCCGACTCGAGGCCAAGCGTCAGCGCAGGCGCGACGGCCGCGACGCCGGTCGCCGGCGTCCGCCGATCCTCACCGAGTCGGAGTTCCTGGCCCGCCGCGAGGCGGTCGATCGCGTCATGGTCGTGCGGGAGAAGACCGGCGGTACCCACCCCGAGGGGCTGACCCAGGTCGCGGTGCTCGAGGACGGCGTCCTGGTCGAGCACTTCGTGACCAGTTCCGCCTCGGCGTCGATGGTCGGCAACGTCTACCTCGGCCGGGTGCAGAACGTGCTGCCCTCCATGGAGGCTGCGTTCATCGACATCGGCCGGGGCCGCAACGGCGTGCTGTACGCCGGCGAGGTCAACTGGGAGGCCGCGGGCCTCGGCGGCAACAGCCGCAAGATCGAGCAGGCACTCAAGCCGGGCGATCAGGTGCTGGTCCAGGTCAGCAAGGACCCGGTCGGGCACAAGGGTGCCCGCCTGACCACGCAGATCTCCCTGGCCGGACGGTTCCTGGTGTACGTGCCGGGCGGCAGCTCCACCGGCATCAGCCGCAAGCTGCCGGACACCGAGCGCAAGCGGCTCAAGGAGATCCTGCGCGAGATCGTGCCCCCGGAGGCGGGCGTGATCATCCGCACCGCGTCCGAAGGCGTGAGCGAGGAAGAACTGGCTCGCGACGTGAAGCGTCTGCAGACGCAGTGGTCGGACATCGAGGAGCAGGCCGCCGCCGCGGACAAGGGCAAGTCGGGCAACCCGAAGGCCCTGTACGAGGAGCCCGACCTGCTGGTGAAGGTCGTCCGCGACCTGTTCAACGAGGACTTCGCCAAGATCGTCATCGAGGGCGAGAAGTCCTGGTCGACGGTGGAGAACTACATCAAGACCGTTGCCCCCGACCTGCTGCCCCGGGTGGAGAAGTACGACGGCAACGGCGGCCCGGACGTGTTCGAGGCCAAGCGCATCGACGAGCAGCTCGCGAAGGCGCTCGACCGCAAGGTGTGGCTGCCCTCCGGCGGCACCCTGGTGATCGACCGCACCGAGGCGATGACCGTGGTCGACGTCAACACCGGCAAGTTCACCGGTGCGGGCGGCAACCTCGAGGAGACCGTCACCAGGAACAACCTGGAGGCGGCCGAGGAGATCGTGCGCCAGATGCGGCTGCGCGACATCGGCGGCATGATCGTCGTCGACTTCATCGACATGGTGCTCGAGTCGAACCGCGACCTCGTGCTGCGCAGGCTCACCGAGTCGCTCGGGCGTGACCGGACCCGTCACCAGGTCTCCGAGGTCACCTCGCTCGGCCTGGTCCAGATGACCCGCAAGAAGCTGGGCACCGGGCTGGTCGAGGCATTCTCCACGACCTGCGAGCACTGCCACGGTCGAGGCATCATCGTGCACGCGGACCCGGTCGAGGTGCGCTCCGGCGGCGACGACGGCGCGTCGCGGTCCGGCAGGGGCGAGTCCGGCGGCGGGCGCAAGAAGCGCGGTCGCGACAAGTCGTCGGCCGGAAACGAGCAGCAGCCGGCCAAGAGCGATCAGCCCGCGGCCTCGGACGTGGACGCGACCGTCAAGCGCGCTCACCCGGTCGCGCTCGCCATGGCGGCCCACCATCACGACGAGGAGCACGCGGGCGAGGCCGTGAGCGCGGAGGAGCCGACGGTGGTCGAGCCCGTGGTGGTCGAGCCCTCGGGCGAGGCCGTCGTCGAGGCTGAGCCCGCGGCTGTTACCGAGGCCGTGGTCGAGGCCGAGCCTGTGGTCGAGCCCGAGGCCCCGGCAAAGGGGCGGCGTCGTTCGCGGCGGTCGTCGCGCGCGGCGGCGGCCCCGGTCGAGACCGAGGACACCGGCACCGTGGTCGTCATCCCGGCGGAGCCCGAACCGGAGGCCGCACCGGAACCCCCGGCTCCGGTCGCGGCGGTGACGATCCCCGCACCGGAGGCCCCGGCGCAGCCGGTGGTCGTCGCGGACGGGGAGCCGGCCGCGCCGAAGCGACGGCCCCGTCGCCGGGCCGCGGCCCGGCCTGCGGGACCGCCCGCGGACGTCGACGCCTGACCGTGGCCGGTCGGGAGCGGGAGTGTGGCGGGACCGGTTTGACCCTGCCCGCCGCCATCCCGTAATCTTGACCGGTCGCTACTCGGCGATACCGCTCTGCCGCGCCCGCGAGGGCGGCGGCGGGCACGCCTGAGAAAGCAAGTACACCAGACCAGTCGTGCGGCTACTGCTGCGCGAGCACGTTCGAAGAAATAAGGGGTAGCCCTCCGATGGCAACGTACGCGATCGTCAAGACCGGCGGAAAGCAGTACAAGGTCGCTGTTGGTGACCTCGTCAAGGTCGAGAAGATCGAGGGTGAGCCCGGCACTGCAGTCTCGCTGGCCCCGGTCCTCGTCGTCGACGGATCCGAGCTCACCACCGACGCCGACAAGCTGGCCAAGATCACGGTCACCGGCGAGGTCGTCGAGCACACCAAGGGCCCGAAGATCCGCATCCACAAGTTCAAGAACAAGACCGGCTACCACAAGCGCCAGGGTCACCGTCAGAAGCTGACGGTGCTCAAGGTCACCGGTATCAAGTAACTAGAGCTTTTAGTTCCCAGGAGGGTTCGACATGGCACATAAGAAGGGTGCATCCAGCTCCCGTAACGGTCGCGATTCGAACGCACAGCGCCTCGGCGTGAAGCGCTTCGGCGGCCAGTCCGTCAGCGCCGGTGAGATCCTGGTGCGTCAGCGCGGAACCCACTTCCACCCCGGCGTGAACGTCGGACGTGGCGGCGACGACACGCTGTTCGCGCTCGCCGCCGGTGCGGTGGAGTTCGGTACCAAGCGTGGACGCAAGACCGTCAACATCGTTCCGGCCGCGGCGCAGGCCTGATTCTGCTCCGGTCGATCGTGTCGCCGATTCGGTGACCGTTGACAGTTCGAAGCTCCCAATAGGGGCGGGCGAGGGTCTCGAAGACCCCGCTCGCCCCTATTTCGTTTTCACCCAGAGGAAGGGATCCGGCAGTCATGTCCCGATTCATTGACCGCGTGGTGCTGCACGTCAGCGCCGGAAATGGCGGCAATGGCTGCGCCTCCGTCCACCGCGAGAAGTTCAAGCCACTCGGCGGGCCGGACGGCGGCAACGGCGGTCGTGGCGGTGACGTGGTGCTCGTCGTCGACGAGAACGTGCACACCCTGCTGGACTTCCACTTCCACCCGCACGCCAAGGCCAGCAACGGCAGGCAGGGCGCCGGCAGCAACCGCGAGGGCGCGAACGGCGAGGACCTGATCCTCCGGGTCCCGGACGGCACCGTGGTGCTCGACTCGGACGGCAACATCCTCGCGGACCTCATCGGTGCGGGCACCCGCTTCGACGCCGCCCCCGGTGGTCGCGGCGGCCTCGGCAACGCGGCGCTGTCCTCGAAGGCACGCAAGGCTCCCGGTTTCGCCCTGCTCGGCGAGGAGGGCGTCGAGCGCGACCTCGTGCTCGAACTCAAGTCGGTCGCCGACGTCGGCCTCGTCGGCTTCCCGTCCGCGGGCAAGTCCTCGCTGGTCTCGGTGCTGTCCGCCGCGAAGCCGAAGATCGCGGACTATCCGTTCACCACGCTGGTGCCGAACCTGGGCGTGGTGTCCAGCGGCGACACCACCTTCACCGTCGCCGACGTGCCCGGCCTGATCCCCGGCGCCAGCGAGGGTCGCGGTCTCGGGCTGGACTTCCTGCGGCACATCGAACGCACCGCCGTGCTCGCGCACGTCGTCGACTGCGCGACCCTCGAGCCGGGCCGTGACCCGATTTCGGACGTCGACGCGCTCGAGGCCGAACTCGCCGCGTACAAGCCGGCGCTGTCCGGTGACGCCAGCCTGGGCGATCTCGCCGACCGGCCCCGGATCGTCATCCTGAACAAGGCCGACGTTCCCGAGGCGGCGGAGCTCGCGGAAATGGTCACGCCCGAGTTCGAGGCGCGCGGCTGGCCCGTCTTCACCATCTCGGCGGTTAGCCGGGAAGGCCTGCGGCCGTTGACCTTTGCGCTGGCGAAGATGGTCGAGGAGTACCGCCTCGCGCACCCGAAGGCCGCGCCCAAACGTCAGGTCATCCGGCCGGTCGCGGTGGACGAGACCGGGTTCAGCGTCATCGCAGACCCCGAGACCCCCGGCGGCTTCATCGTCCGCGGAACCCGGCCCGAGCGGTGGATCCGGCAGACCGCGTTCGACAACGACGAGGCGGTCGGCTACCTCGCGGACCGGCTCGCGCGACTCGGTGTGGAGGACGCGCTGGTCAAGCAGGGCGCGGAGCCCGGCTGCTCGGTGACCATCGGAAACGTGAGCTTCGAATGGGAGCCGCAGACCCCGGCAGGTATCGACCTGACACGGACGGGCCGCGGCACGGACCCGCGACTCGACCAAGTCGATCGCATCGGCGCTGCCGAGCGCAAGCACGCGCACCGGATCCGGCGCGGGCTCGAGGGCCTGGATCCCGAAGACCAGTGACGGCGGTCTCGGGTACCCGCGCCCAGATCGCGACCGCACGCAGTGTCGTGGTGAAGATCGGCTCCTCGGCGCTGACCAGCCTCGAATCCGGTTTGGACCGAGGCAAACTCGACGCTCTCGCGGACGCGATCGAGTCGCGGATGCGGGCCGGCTCGGACGTCGTGGTCGTGTCCTCCGGTGCGGTGGGGGCCGGTATCGCCCCGCTCGGGCTGTCGAAGCGTCCACGGGATCTGGCGACGAAACAGGCGGCGGCCAGTGTCGGACAGTTGGCGCTGGCGCACGCCTGGGGCACCTCGTTCGAGCGGTACGGCCGCACAGTCGGGCAGGTGCTGCTCACCGCCGACGACATCGCCAGGCGCACGCAGTACCGCAACGCGCAGCGCACCCTGGACCGGTTGCGCGCCCTGCACGCGGTCGCGATCGTCAACGAGAACGACACCGTCGCCACCGCGGAGTTGCGGTTCGGCGACAACGACCGGCTGGCGGCGATGGTCGCGCACCTGGTCAGCGCCGACGCGCTCGTGCTGCTCTCCGATGTCGACGGGCTCTACGACGGTGACCCCCGCAAGGGCGGTGCGACCCTGATTCCCGAGGTGACCAGTCCGGAGGATCTCGACGGTGTGGTCGCGGGGTCCGGGGGAGCGCTCGGTACCGGCGGCATGGCCTCGAAGCTCTCGGCGGCCCGCCTCGCGGCGGATTCCGGTGTGCCGGTGCTGCTCGCGGCTGCGTCCGAGGCGGCCGAGGCGCTGTCCGGGGCCGGGGTCGGCACGGCATTCGCGGCTCGTCCGTCGCGGCTGTCCGCCCGCAAGTTCTGGGTGCGCCACGCCGCCGACACCCAGGGCGTGCTGCAGCTCGACGCGGGTGCGGTGCGGGCGGTCGTGGACCGGCGCCGGTCGCTGCTGCCCGCCGGGATCACCGCGGTGACCGGCCGGTTCTACGGGGGCGACGTGGTGTCGCTCGCCGGACCCGACGGTTCGCCGGTCGCCCGTGGCGTGGTGGCCTTCGACGCCGCCGAGCTCGACGAGATGCTCGGCCGGTCGACGATGGAGCTGCCGTCCGAGCTGCAGCGGCCGGTTGTGCACGCGGACGACCTGGTCCCGCTGTAAGGAGTGCCCCCTCGAAACGGACAAACAGACTGTCCGGTACTTCGATGGGGGAGGCTGATCGCATGAGGGGTTTGATGGTGGCGGCCGCGGGAATCGTCGCGATCGGGTTGGGGACGGTGCTCGCGCCGACGGCGGCAGCGGAGGGCGGTCCCGGGGAGTACTCGCGGTGCGAGTCGTTCCGGGCACCGTGGGATCCGCAGGCCTGGATCCGTGACGGCAGCAGCGACAAGATCGTGCTCAGCCCCTTCGGTGCGAGCGAGGTGTACTGCACGTCGTGGCATGGGATGACCGGCGGGTACCAGGTCGACCCGTGGGGGAACAAGCATTGGCTGGACACCCCGTGGCTGGGGCCGCTGACGAACAAGATCTACGTCTGGAACCCCGAGGCCTTCTGATCGGCGAGGGCGGTCAGGACCTCCGAGCAGCCGGCCTCCAGCTTGAGTGCAGCGAACTCGTCGCCCCTGGTCGGGCCTCGGTTGACGATGGCCACCGGGGTGCCGCGCTTGGCGGCGTGGCGGACGAAGCGTAGCCCCGACATCACCGTCAGCGAGGAACCGAGCACCAGCACCAGATCGCACCGGTCGACCATCGCGTAGGCGGCCTCGACCCGCGGCTTGGGGACGCTCTCGCCGAAGTACACGATGTCGGGTTTGAGGATGCCGCCGCAGCGCTCGCAGTCGACGACGCGGAAGTGGGCGGTCTCCTCGATCACCGCGTCGGCATCGGGAGCGATCTCGACTCCCGTTGCGGCGGAGACGGACTCGGCGAAGCCGGGATTGGCCTCGGTGAGGCGATCGGCCAGGGAGTAGCGCGAGATGCGGTGCTCGCATGCCATGCACCGGACCTGCGCGTAGCTGCCGTGCAGGTCGATCACCGCGCGGCTGCCGGCCTTGGTGTGCAGCAGGTCGACGTTCTGGGTGAGCACGCCGGTGACCCGGCCCGACCGTTCGAGGTCCGCGAGAGCGCGGTGTCCCGCGTTGGGCACGGTGGCGTCCATGAAGCGCCAGCCCAGGTGGTTGCGGGCCCAGTAGTGCCGACGGAACGCCGCGTCCCCCATGAACTGCTGGAAGGTCATCGGGGTACGGGGCGGCGAGTCCGGGCCGCGGTAGTCGGGGATGCCGGAATCGGTGGACATCCCGGCCCCGGTCAGCGCCACCAGCCGGCGGCCGCGCACCAGGTCGGCCAGCCGGTCGCCGGTGGCTGGGATCGTCGGTGCGCTCACGCACTCCAGGCTAGCCCTGGCGGAAATCTTCAAGACCGGGCCTGCGCATCGGAGGAGTCCGAACGCCATGACAACAGTTGATCCAATCCCCGCCGGATACCGGACCCTCACGCCGTTCCTCGCTGTCGAAGACGGACGCGCGGCCCTCGACGGCCTCGAGGCGCCCGAGCCGGGCTGGGTGCACGGCTCGCTGGTGGGTGTACGTGGAGGACGCCGACGCGTTCGTGGATCGTGCGGTGCGGGAGGGTGCCACCCTGGTGCGGCCGGTGGAGGACACCTTCTCGGGTGATCGGCACGGGGTGCTTCTCGATCCGTTCGGGCACCGCTGGGCGGTGTGCACCAAGGTCGAGGACGTGCCGTCGGAGGAGGTGGCGCGCCGGGCCAGGGAGCTGTTCTATCCGGCGGGGAGCGGAGCCTGAGGGCCGGGCGGACCCGACGCGCCGCGAGTACGGTCGACGCATGGGTGTTATCGGTGAGATGTTCCCGGGGAAGAAGCTGGAGAACGACGAGAGCCAGGACGGCGGCGGGCAGACGTATCAACCGCGCGTCGAACTCGATCTGGACGCGGGCGTGATTCGGGTGTCGCCGGCGAAGCCCGCCGCCACCGCGCAGGACGCGTCAGGCGAGTCGGCGCCGGGTCAGTAGCCCGCGACCGGATCGATCCGGGCCAGCAGTTCCTGGCCGGCCACGTAGCGGCGCACGTTCGCCGTGACGTGGTCGGCGAAGGCGGGCGGGCGGACGCCAGGCGGGTTCGAGTCGTGCGGTGTGACGATCGCGTTCGGCAACGTCCACAGCGGGTGGCCGTCGGGCAGCGGCTCGGGATCGGTGACATCCAGCCCGGCGCCGCCGATCCTGTTCTCGCGCAATGCATCCACCAGGGCATCGGTGTCCACGAGGGAGCCGCGGGCGACGTTGATCACCCAGGACCGCGGGCCCAGCCGGGCCAGCTGCGGCGCGCCGACCAGGTGCCGGGTGGCGCTGGTGGCGGGGGCCGCGACCACCACGTGGTCGACGCCGTCCCACAACTCGTCGAGGCGGTCGGCCGGCAGCGTCGTGGCCGCGCCCGGTACCGCGCGGCCCGACCGGTTCACCGCGACCACCGTCGCGCCGACCGAGGTGAGCATAGGGATCAGGGCCCGCCCGATGCCGCCCGCGCCGACGACGGCGACGCGGGCCCCACGCAGCGTCCCGACCTTGCCGAAGAACTCCTGCTGACGCCAGGTGGTGGCGGCCAGGTGTTCGGGCAGTGCCCGGACCCCGGCGAGCAGCAGCGCGAAGGCGTGCTCGGCGACGGTTGCGGCGAACGCCCCGGCCGCCGAGGTCCACACCAGGTCCGGATGCCGCTGGATGATCCCGGCCGCGAACCACTCCTCGACCCCCGCCGAGTACAGCTGCACCCAGCGGACGCCCGCCGGCAGATCGTCGGGGAAGCGGTCCGGGCCGCCGTCCCACACCAGCGCGCTGGCGTCGACCATCGGCGCCCATGTGCCGCCGCCGCGGGTGATCGCGTCCACGAGCAGCGGGTCGGCGTGCGGTCCGAGGGCGACGGGCACCGGCGACATGGGCGTACTCCTCGTGGTCAGACGGGCGACTCGATCAGCGGGTAGACGCCATTCTCGTCGTGCACCTCGCGACCGGTCACCGGGGGGTTGAAGACGCACAGCATGCGCATCTGCGTGACCGGCTCAACCCGGTGTCGCTCGTGGCCGTCGAGCAGGTACATGGTGCCCGGCCGGAGCTGGTGCACCTCGCCGTTGTCGAGGTCGGTGAGGATGCCGTCGCCCTCGATCAGCCAGACGGCCTCGACGTGGTGGGCGTAGTGGAACTCGTTGACCGAGCCCGCGCGAATCGTGGTCTCGTGGAAGGAGAATCCGACGCCGTCGCCGCCGAGGACGATGCGCTTGCTGCGCCAGTTGCCGTCCTCGCCGACCACGTCGCGGTCGGTGCCGGTGATCTCGTCGGTGGTCCGTACGATCATGGGAGTCTCCTTCTCAGGCGCAGATCTTGGCGGTCGCCTCGGCCAGGATGCTCAGTCCGTGGTCGAGTTCCTCGTCGGTGACGGTCAGGGGCGGAAGCAGTTTGACCACCTCGTCGGAGGGGCCGGACGTCTCCGCGAGCAGGCCCTCGTCGAACGCGAGTCCGCAGACCTTGACGGCCTTGCCCGGGTCGTCGAACACCAGCCCCTGGACCATGCCGCGACCTCTGGTGCTGACGCCGTCGAACTGGTCCGACAGGTTCGCGAAGATCTGGTGGATCCGTTGGCCCTTGGCGATCGTGGAGCGCTGCAGGGCATCGTCGGACCAGTAGTGGTCGAGCGCGGCGGTCGCGGTGACGAATGCCGGGTTGTTGCCGCGGAAGGTGCCGTTGTGCTCGCCGGGGGACCACACGTCGAGTTCCGGCTTGAACAGGGTCAGCGCCAACGGCAGGCCGTAGCCGCCGATGGACTTCGAGAGCGTCACGATGTCCGGGGTGATGCCCGCGACCTCGAAGGAGAAGAACGGGCCGGTGCGACCGCACCCCATCTGCACGTCGTCGACGATCAGCAGGATCCCGCGGTCCGCGCAGAGGGCGGCGAGCCCGCGCAGCCACTCGGGGCGGGCGACGTTGACCCCGCCCTCGCCCTGCACGGTCTCCACGATGACGGCGGCCGGGCGGTTGAGTCCACTGCCCGAATCGTCGAGAACCCGTTCGAACCAGTGAAAGTCCTCGGTGGCACCGTCGAAGTAGTTGTCGAACGGCATCGGGGTGGCGTGCACCAGCGGGACTCCCGCGCCGGCGCGTTTCATCGAATTGCCGGTGACCGAGAGCGCGCCCAGGGTCATGCCGTGAAATGCATTGGTGAAGTTGATGATCGACTCGCGGCCGGTCACCTTGCGGGCCAGCTTCAGTGCGGCCTCGACGGCGTTGGTCCCGGTCGGGCCGGGAAACTGCACCTTGTAGTCCAGGCCCCGCGGTTCGAGGACGTTGCGCCGAAAGCTGTGCAGGAATTCACGTTTGGCGACCGTGGACATGTCAAGGCCGTGCGTGATGCCGTCCGACGCGACGTAGTCGAGCAGTGCGGACTTGAGGACCGGGTTGTTGTGGCCGTAGTTCAGTGCGCCTGCGCCGGCGAAGAAGTCGAGGTACTCGGTGCCGTCCTCGGCGCGCAGCCAGGATCCGGACGCGGAGCTGAAGACGGTGGGCCAGGCGCGGCTGTAGCTGCGGACCTCGGACTCGAGGCTGGTGAACACGCTGTTGTCGGTGGTGCTGTGGGGAGTGGCTGTCATGGCTCTCCTTGGGCTGAGGGTCTGTCGGCTTCAGTGATCGCCGATGGTGTAGAGCTCTTCCGATTCGTGCTGATCGGGGAAATGGCTCGGGTCGAACAGTCGTTGACGTGCGATCGAGGTGTAGCGGGTGCGGGCCAGCGAGGTGAACAGGGCCTGCGAGGCGGTGTTGCCCGGGCTGATCGTCGTTTCGAGGCGGGTAACGCCCTGGTGGGCAAGGTGATCGAGAAGGTGGTTCAGCATGGACGCGGCGATTCCGTGTCCGCGCAGGTTCTCGTCCACGGCGACCTGCCACACGAAGACCGTGCGCGGATCCTGTGGACGGACGAATCCGGTGACGAAGCCGCCGATGTTGTCACCGTGTGCTGCGACGACCGAGCTGTCGCGAAAGTCTCTGCACCACAACAGGTAGGAGTAACTCGAGTTCAGGTCGAGCACGCGGGAGTCGCGGGCGATCTGCCAGAGCCTCGGGGCGTCGTTCACTGTCGGTGCTCTGAACGTGACCGCGGCGGGTCCGGAGTTCGGGGTCGTGCTGTTTGTAACAGGCGTCATAGAGATTTCGAACGTATCAATGGAGGCAACGGATTTCAGCCACCTCCATCGACCGGTGCGGAAGAACCATGCTCCCGCACTGGTTAGCGCTGCTATGTGATCCTGCTCACACGGACGTGCTCAATTGACGCTTGCCAGGGCAAACGGCAGGACCGCGCCGGCGCCGGCGGCGCGCAGTTCGCGGGCCGCCATCGTCAGCGTCCAGCCGGTGTCGGCGAGGTCGTCGAGCAGCAGAATCGGGCCCTCGACCGCGCTCAGGTCCGGGGCCGTCCAGGCGTCGACCAGCCCGGCCACCCGATAGGCGGAGTTCGCCGCCGAGACCGGCGGATGCCCGGGAGTGCTTGCCAGTGTTCCCAGGTCGGTCAGTCGCCCCACCTGGGCCAGGCGCTGCCGCAGCGAGGCCACCAACTGCGGGCGCGACGCCGACTCGAGCGACATCACCGCGACGGGCCTGCGGTCCCAGTCCCAGGCGGCAAGCACCGACACGCAGGCGTCGACCACCGCGTCCGGTGCGGGCGCGTCCGGGGCGTCGAACAGCGCCCGCAGGCGCTGACCCCATCCCAGATCCGACAGCCGGCCGAGGACGCGGCCGGGCTCGGGCCCGTCGGTGATCTTCCCGGACAGCGCGGTGCCGAGCTTCGCCAGGCCGGTGGGCCACTGCTTGCGCGGCGCCAGGTCGACCCCCGGCCGGTCGAGCCGCGCCCGGGCCTGGGCAACGGCGTCGGCGTCGACCTCGCCGCTGAGCGCCTCGCCGGTGCAGTTGTCGCACCGACCGCACGGCTGCGGCGCATCGGACAGTCCCGGGTCGTCGAGCTGGCGGCGCAGGAACTCCATGCGGCACATGGTCGTCCGCTGGTAGTCCACCATCGCCTGCTGCTCCGACTGTCGGGCCTGCTCGAGACGCTCGTAACGGGGGGCGTCGTACTCCCACGGCTGCCCGGTCCCGATCCAGCCCCCACGCACCCGCTTGACCGCACCGTCCACGTCGAGAACCTTGAGCACCATCTCGAGGCGGGACCGGTTCAGCTCCACCAGCGGTTCGAGCGCCTGGGTGGACTGCGGGCGTTCGGGGTCCAGCACCTCGATCACCCGGCGCACGACGTGCTCGCGCGGGAACGCGACGGACGCGAAGTAGCTCCAGATCTGCCGGTCCTCGTGGCCGGGCAGCAGCACCACCTCGGCGCGATCGGTGGAGCGGCCGGCGCGCCCGACCTGCTGGTAGTAGGAGATGGGGGAGGACGGGGCGCCGAGGTGCACGACGAAGCCGAGGTCCGGCTTGTCGAAGCCCATGCCGAGCGCCGACGTCGCGACCAGGGCCTTGACCCGGTTGCCGAGGAGGTCCGCCTCGAGGGACTCGCGTTCGGCCGGGTCCGTCTGGCCCGTGTACGCCGCGACCTGGTGTCCCTGGTCGGAGAGTAGGGCGGCGAGATCGCGGGCCGCGGACACCGTGAGGGTGTAGATGATGCCGGAACCGGGCAGCGAGTTCAGCTGCTGGCCGAGCCAGGCGGCCCGCTTGGTGGCCTCGTCGATGCGCACCACCGACAGTCGCAGCGACTCGCGTTCGAGCCCGCCCCGCAGTACCAGCGTCTCGCCGCCACCCACCCCGAGCTGCGCGGACACGTCGGCGACCACCCGGTCGTTCGCGGTCGCGGTGGTCGCGAGCACCGGGATGCCCTCGCCGAGTTCGCCGATGAGCGTGCGAATCCGCCGGTAGTCGGGCCGGAAGTCGTGGCCCCAGTCGGAGACGCAGTGCGCCTCGTCGACGACCACGAGCCCGGCGTCCGCCGCGAGTGACGGCAGCACCTGGTCGCGGAAGTCGGGATTGTTCAAGCGCTCGGGGCTGACCAGAAGGACGTCGACCTCGCCGTCGGCCACCTGCCGGTGGATCTCGTCCCATTCGGTGACGTTGCCGGAGTTGATGGTAGCCGCCCGCACGCCTGCGCGTTCGGCGGCGACGACCTGGTTGCGCATCAGCGCGAGGAGCGGCGAGACGATGACGGTCGGGCCGTGCCCGCGGGCCCGCAGCAGCTTGGCGGAGATGAAGTAGACGGCGGACTTACCCCATCCGGTGCGCTGGACGACCAGTGCACGCCTGCGCTGCACGACCAGCGCCTCGATGGCCGTCCACTGGTCCTCCCGCAGTCGGGCCTGCGGCCCGGCGAGCTCGCGGAGCAGCTCCTCGGCCTCGCCGCGCAGCCCCGCCTGGTCCTTCACGTCCGTCGCCATGCGTCCATCCTGCCGGGTGGGACCGACAGCGCGCTCGGCCGCGTCTGCTGTGGTACGTCTGGGTGATGGACGCCTCAGTGCCCGCCCCGGCCGTGACCGAGATCCTCTCCGGGTTCGAGGCGGCGGCCGCCGACCTCGTCGAGTTGTACCGGTACCTGCACGCGCACCCGGAACTGTCGTATCAGGAACACGAGACGGCCGAGATCGTCACCGAGCGCCTGACCGCGTCGGGCTTCCAGGTCACCGCGGGCCTCGGCGGCACCGGCGTCGTCGGGGTGCTGCGCAACGGCGACGGCCCGGTGGTGCTGCTGCGGGCCGACATGGACGCGCTGCCGGTGCGCGAGGACACCGGGCTCGACTACGCGTCGACGGTCATCGCGACCACGCACCTGGGCGAGGCCGTGCCCGTCATGCACGCGTGCGGCCACGACATGCACGTGACCTGCCTGCTGGGTGCGGCGGCGTTGCTCGCGGACGGGCGGGCGCACTGGTCGGGCACGCTGATCGCGCTGTTCCAGCCGGCGGAGGAACTCGGTGACGGCGCACGCAGCATGCTCGACGACGGGCTCCTCACCAAGGTGCCGACGCCCGACGTGGTGCTCGGGCAGCACGTGATGCCGGGGCCGGCGGGCACCGCGTTCGTGTGCCCGGGCACCGCGATGGCGGCGGCGCAGAGCCTGCAGATCCGGATGTTCGGTCGCGGCGGGCACGGGTCGATGCCGGACGCGTGCGTCGACCCGGTGGTGATGGGTGCGGCGACGGTGATGCGACTGCAGACCGTCGTCTCGCGGGAGATCTCGCCCTCGACGCCCGCCGTGCTCACCGTCGGGTCCTTCCAGTCGGGGACCAAGGAGAACGTGATCCCCGACGAGGCGGTCCTCAAGGTCAACACCCGGTCCTTCGAACCGCACGTGGCGGATCGGTTGCGGGAGGGGATCGTTCGGGTCGTCCACGCGGAGTCCGAGGCATCCGGCGCGCCGCGGCCGCCGGAGATCACCGAGCTGAACAGCTTCCCGGTCACCGTCAACGACGAACCCGGGACCGCCCGCACCCTCGCCGCGCTCGGAGCGCAGTTGGGCAGCGACAAGGTGTTCGAGATCGGCCCCGTCTCCGGCAGCGAGGACGTCGGGGATCTCGCCAAGGCAGCCGGGGTCCCGCTGGTCTACTGGTTCGTCGGCGGATTCGACGTCGTGGACGGGCAACCGCTGCCGTCGAACCACTCGCCGAAGTTCGCGCCGGTGATCAGGCCGACGCTGGACACCGGGGTCGCGGCGCTCGTTGCGGCTGCGGTGGAGTGGCTCGACTGACCGACGGCGTCAGGAGGTCCGCGGGCGGGCCGGACCTGTTGTCCCGGTGTATGGGAGGACCCATGTGCGCCGCGGCCGGCCGCCCCAGGGTTGAGCGCACTAGGGCTCGTCTCGCGCGATTGCACCGGGAGTTTCCATGAAACACAGTGAATTCGACGAAGAGTTCGACGTCATCGTCATCGGCGTCGGTGCGGCCGGAGCGGCCGCCGCGCTCAGCGCGCACGAGCGCGGGGCGAGCGTCCTGGTGGTCGAGAAATGCCCGCCGAAATGCGCCGGTGGCAACACTCGAGTGTCGGGAAGCGGCTGGTTCATCAACAGCAGCCCGGAGCGGGCGGCGGTGTTCCTGCGGGCGCTCAACGGATCCCGCACCGTCGCGGAAGACGTCGTGCAGACGTGGGCATCGGAGACCGCAAAGAACTCGGACTGGTTGGCCGACCTCGGGGCCACCGCCAGGCCGACCGGCGCCTATCACACCGAAGCGGAGTTCTCCGAGGTCGACGGCGCCGACTGCTACGCAGGCATGAACACGATCAACGGTGAGATGGGTCAGTTCCTCCTCTACGAATTCCTCGTCGGAGCCCTCGCCGAGCGGGGAATCGAGATCCGATTCGAGACCAGGGCACAGGAATTGACTGTCGTCGACGGCACCGTCCGAGGGGTCCGGGTCGAAGGTCCGACGGGGGAGGCCACGCTGGGGGCGCGCGGCGGCGTCGTCCTGGCAACCGGTGGATTCGCCGCCAACCCCGAGATGGTCCAGGACTACCTCCCGCTCGACGAGTACGTGTTGTGGGGCTCGCCGCACAGCACGGGTGACGGCCACCGGATGGCCCAGCGGGTCGGCGCGGACATGTGGCACATGGGCAACATGATGACGATCACCGGCATCGACGTCGGCGACACGACCGGACTGTTCCTCGCGTTGTGGGCCGGCCACGACTACATGTTCATTGCTCCGGACGGACGCCGATTCACCGACGAGACCAAGGGCAACCGCCACGGACACGTGCAGCGGAACGGAGCCGAGGAGCTGTTCCCGCTCCGCCCGTTCCACATTGTCTTCGACGAAAAGCTGCGCGCAGCGGGACCGCTGAGCCCGACCAGCGCTGTGCTGCCAGTCGGCTGGAAGCTGTTGATGGAGAACTTTGTCTGGTCCACAGACAACTCGGTCGAGGTGGCCAACGGGCAGATCCGACGCGCGGACACGCTGCGTGAGTTGGCGGCAGCGATCGGCGTCGACCCGGACACCCTCGAACGCAGTGTCCACGACTACAACGCCGCCTGCGACGTGGGTCGGGACGACCACTTCGGCCGCGACCCGGAGACGCTCGCGCCGGTGTCGGAGGGGCCGTTCTACTCGCTGCGCGTGGTGCCGTTGCTGGGTTGGAGTGACGGCGGCCCGCGGCGCGACGGGCATTCTCGGGTGCTGGACACGCGCGGCGAGGTGATCGAGGGCCTGTACGCGGCCGGGGAGGCCAGCGCGACCTACAGCTGGACCAAGGACGGCGGCTTCCACATCGCCGACGCGTTGGCATTCGGCCGCGTGTCGGGTGCCCATGCCGCGAGCCGGGTTGCGAGCTGACGACGACGCCGGGGAACTCGCGCGGCCGGCGGGTCTCAGTCGTCGTAGAGCGCGTCGAACTCGGCGGCGAAGTTCTCGCCGACCACCTTCCGCTTGATCTTCAGCGTCGGGGTCAGCTCGCCGGTCTCCTGTGACAGGTCGCGTTCGGCGACGGCGAACCTCTTCACCTGTTCGGGCGGGGCGAGTTTCGCGTTCGCGGCGTCGACGGCCTCCGTGATGAGGTCGAGAACCCGTGGATGCCGGGACAGTTCGGCGACGGAGTCGGGCAGGCCCTGCGCCTGCGCCCACGGCAGGACCGTCTCCGGATCGAGCGTCACCAGCACCACGGGGTACGGCCTGCGGTCGCCGTGCATCACGGCGTGGCTGATCCACGGCGAGCGCTTGAGGTCGTTCTCCAGGTTGGCGGGTGTCAGGTTCTTGCCTCCGGAGGTGACGATGATGTCCTTCTTGCGGCCGATGATCGTGACGTAGCCGTCCTCGTCGATCGAGGCCAGGTCGCCGGTGTGCAGCCAGCCGTCGGTGACCGCACCGAACGACGCGTCCGTCATCTTGTAGTAGCCCTGGAAGATGTTGCCGCCCCGCAGCAGCAGCTCACCGTCCTCGGCGGTCGCGGCATCGATGCCGGGCAGTGGTCTGCCGACCGTCCCGAATCGGTGGTGGCGTGGCGTGTTCACCGTTGCGCCGGTGGAGGTCTCGGTCATCCCGAAGCCCTCCATCACGGGAATGCCGCAGCCGTAGAAGAACTCGAGGATCTCCTTCGCGATGGGGGCGGCGCCGGTGATCGCCAGCTCGAGGTTGCCGCCGAACAGCGCCCGCACGCCCTGGAACAGAGCGGCATCGGCCGCGTCGAACTCGGCCTGCAGTGCCGCGGGGACGTCCTCGCCGGCCTCGATCAGGTCGCGCACCCGCACGCCGAGCGCGGCGGCCGCGAGGATGTTTTCGCGTTCCTCGGCGGGCTTGGATCCGACGGCCAGGGTGTAGACCTTCTCGAACACACGCGGGACCGACGGCAGGTGGGTGGGCCGGACCGCCATCACCTCGGGCACGATGCGTGCGGTGTCGCCGCCCCAGTACGCGATGACGCCGCCGCGGTCGAAGGCCAGCAGTTGGAACAGCAACGCGAACGCGTGCGCCAGAGGCAGGAACAGGTACAGCACCATGTCCACGTCGGAGGTCCGGTCCTCGGCTTCGTCGAGGGCGGTGTTTGCCGCCATGATCGAGCGGTAGTTCCCGTGCGAGAGGACGCAGCCCTTCGGCGGGCCGGTGGTTCCGGAGGTGTACATGAACACGTAGGGATCCTCGGGAGTCACCGCAGCGGCCCGGCGGCGCAGTTCCTCGGCCCCGCGTTCGCGCCCCCGGCGGCGGATCTCGTCGGCGGGGACCGCGCCGCCTGCCTCGCCGTCGAGAACGATCACCCACTCGAGGGCCGGCAGATGCGCGTGGACGGCGTCGATCTTCGCGACCTGCTCCGCGTTCTCGCAGACCACCGCCCGGGCCTCCGAATCGCCCACCACCCAGGCGCATTCCTCGGGGGAGTTGGTCGGGTATATCGACACATGCACGCCGCCGGCGGCGACGATCGCCAGGTGCGCGATCGACCAGTCCGGCCGCGTGCTGCCCAGCACGGCGACCCGATCGCCGACGTCCAGGCCGAGGTCGATCAGTCCGGCACCGAAGTCGGTGACCCGCTCGGCGAGCTCGGCGTAGGTGATCTGCTCCCAGGTGCCCGGCTCGCTCTGGAAGCGGGCCGCGGGCCGGTCGCCGTAGGCATCGGCGGCTCGAAAAGCAAGGTCTGCGAGGGTGTTTCCCGCGATGGTCCGGTTCATTCGACGCGCTCCGTCCAGCCCGTGCGACCGCACACACGGCATCCGGTCGCGTTGGGGGCGATGCTACGTCGGCGCGGCGCCGCGAGGTGCCGCTTCGCGCGGACGCCCGGTGCGTCCCAGGGCGGCGTCGACCGCCGCGCGGGTCGGTGCCGCGGCGGCCCCGTGACGGGTGGTCGCGAGAGCGCCGGCGACGCACGCTCGGTCGACGGCGTCGGCCGCGCCCGAGGGCCAGGACGCGGCGAGCGTGCCGGCGAACGCGTCGCCTGCCCCGGTCGTGTCCACCACCTCGACCGAGGGTGGTGTCGCGAGGTGCGTGCGTCCGTCCGGCCCGCGCAGGGTCGCGCCGTGCGCTCCGAGCGTGGTGACCACGTGCGGCACCCGTCCGAGGACGGCATCGCCGAGCTGACCGGCCTCCGTCTCGTTCACGATCAACACGTCGACCGCGTCGAGCAATGCATCCGGGAGTGACTGCACCGGTGAGGGATTGAGGAAGACGGTGGTGCCGGCGGAGCGGGCGTGGCGGGCGGCGGCGGTGACCGGGCCGAGCGGCAGTTCCAGCTGGCAGAGCAGCACGTCCGCCTCCGCGATCGCCGACAGGTCCGCATCCGTGAGGTCGCGGACGGTGGTGTTGGCCCCGCCGACCACGACGATCGAGTTCTCCCCGGACCCGTCCACCACGATCACCGCCACTCCGCTGGGCCCGGCGACCTCCCGCAGTCCCGTGATGTCCACCCCGGCGTCCGCGAGGGCCCCGCGCAGTTCCGCGGCGAAGGGGTCGTCGCCGACCGCGCCGAGGAAGCGCACCGAGGCGCCGGCGCGGGCGGCCGCGACGGCCTGGTTGGACCCCTTGCCGCCGGGCCCGGTCGAGAAGTTCTCCCCGAGGACGGTCTCCCCGGGTGCGGGCCGCGCCGCGGTGGTCGCGACGAGGTCGATGTTGACGCTGCCGAGCACGGTCACGCGGGGAGCGGGCATGGAGCCGAGGTTAACCGTCCGTGAGGGTGGGAGTGGTCTCGATCCGGACGCAGCAGTAGCCGTCGGCCGGGGCCAGCCGGGCGACGCGTCCCCCGGACCCGGTGCCGTCGATCAGACCGTCGATCAGCTCCAGGTTCATCCCGCAGATCATCTCGGTGTGCCCTTCGGCGAGCGAATGGAACGGGCAGTTCACCAAGGCGATGTCGGCGCCCTCGATGCACGGCTCGTAGCCGCAGCGTTCGAGCGTCGCGAGGAACTCGGCGTCGCCCGGACCGGACTCGGTCCCCACCGCCCGGCCGAGGTCTCTGGCGCGCCGTCCCAGCGTGACCCGGGGCGGTTCGCCGGTGCGTTCGGAATCGTCGATGGCCTGGGCGAGCAGCTGCCCGGCGAGCTCGTAGGAGCGCTCGGGCAGCTGCACCACGACCTCACGGTCCGAGCGCCGGTACAGCTTCGACGGGCGTCCCGCGCCGGGGCCGGTGCGTCCGCTGCGCCGCGCGAACCCGACGGCGAGCAGCCCCTCCTCGGCCAGCTTGTCGAGGTGGAAGGCCGCCGTCTGGCGGGCCATGCCGAGGGCCTCGGCGGCGTCGTCGCGGCTGACCGGGTCCCGGTGCCTGCGGACGAAGTCGTAGAGCCTGCGGCGCGCTGGCTCGTCGAGCGCGGAGACGGCCGAGATGTCCGAGTGCGGTGCCGGATCCATGTCTCCATTGTAAAACCAATCGACGTTGACGTAATCCTCGGCGGAATTCTATAGTTAGTTATCGCTACTTTTAGAAGGAGGAGTCATGTCAACGGACACGGCAGGACAGGTAGATGCGGGTCACGCGCGCCTCGCCGACCCCGGCTACCAGGCATTTCTGGCACTGCGAACGGTGTTCACCGTCGCCCCGATCCTGTTCGGACTCGACAAGTTCGCGAACGTGATGACCGACTGGCCGCAGTACTTGGCGCCCTGGATCGACGGCATCCTGCCCGGGAACGCGCAGCAGGGGATGTATGTCGTCGGGGTGGTCGAGGTGGTCGCCGGGCTCGTCGTGGCGATCGCACCGAAGTTCGGCGCCTGGCTGGTCGTGGCCTGGCTGGCCGGGATCATCGTCAACCTCTTGACCCTGCCGGGCTACTACGACGTCGCGCTGCGCGACTTCGGCTTGCTGGTCGCCGCCGCCGCGCTCGGCCGACTGGCCGTCAAGTACACCGGCGGACACGGGGCCGCCCGATGAGCGTCCCCGCCGTCGACCTGCCCGCGGCGCGCACCCGGCGGCGACCTGTCGTTACCCTGTAGTCATGACCGCGGTGAACGAGACGGCACAGGTGAACGCCGATATCCCCGTCCAGGACGAGGTGCGTGAAGCGGTGCATGACGCCGCCCGCCGCGCCCGGGTTGCGTCCCGGGTGCTCGCCCAGCTCACGACCCTCCAGAAGAACGCGGCGCTGCTCGCCGCGGCCGAGGCGGTGCTCGAGTCGACCGACTCCGTGCTCGCCGCCAACGCCGCCGACATCGAGGCCGCGAAGGCGGCCGGAACCGAGGAGAGCCTGCTCGACCGGCTCCGGCTGACCGGCGAGCGGGTGGCGGGCATCGCGGCCGGCCTGCGGCAGGTCGCGGGGCTTCCCGACCCGGTCGGCGAGGTGGTGCTCGGTGCGACCCTTCCCAACGGCCTCGAGATCCGACAGTTCCGGGTGCCGCTCGGCGTGGTCGGGATGGTCTACGAGGCCCGGCCGAACGTCACGGTCGACGCCTTCGGTCTCGCCCTCAAGTCCGGTAACGCCGCCCTGCTGCGCGGCTCGAGCTCGGCGGCGCACTCGAACGCCGCGCTCGTCGAGGTGCTCCGCGACGCGCTCGCGGCGCAGGGCCTGCCCGCGGACGCGGTGCAGCTGCTGCCCAGCGCCGACCGCTCGTCCGTCACCCACCTGATCCAGGCCCGCGGGCTCGTGGACGTCGTCATCCCGCGCGGCGGCGCCGGGCTGATCAACGCCGTGGTTCGTGACGCGACGGTGCCGACCATCGAGACCGGCGTGGGTAACTGCCACGTGTACGTGCACTCGGCGGCCGACATCGTGATGGCACAGAAGATCGTGCTGAACTCCAAGACCCGTCGCCCGAGCGTGTGCAACACCGCCGAGACCGTCCTCGTCGACGCGGCGATCGCGGACACCGCGGTGCCCGCGCTGACGCAGGTGCTGCAGTCGCAGGGGGTCGTCATCCACGGCGACCTGCCCGGGCAGGTGCCCGCGACCGAGGCCGACTGGTCGCAGGAGTACCTGTCGCTGGACGTCGCGATGAAGGTCGTCGCGAACCTCGACGAGGCGGTCGAGCACATCAACCACTACGGCACCGGCCACACCGAGGCCATCGTGACCGCGGACCTGGCCGCGGCCCGGGAGTTCACTGCCCGCGTCGACGCCGCCGCCGTGATGGTCAACGCGTCCACCGCCTTCACCGACGGCGAGCAGTTCGGCTTCGGCGCCGAGATCGGCATCTCCACGCAGAAGCTGCACGCGCGGGGGCCGATGGGCCTGCAGGAGCTCACCTCCACCAAGTGGACCGTGTGGGGCGACGGGCACACCCGGCCCGTGTAGCCACCACCACCGCGTAACTACCGGAACAACCTAGGAGCGAGTGTGGACCGCGCACTTCCGACGACCCCGCCGACCTTCGCGAGCGTCGACGACGTGATCTCCCGGCTCGCCGAGACCGGGTACCTCGCCGACAAGGCGACCGCCACCGCGGTCTTCCTCGCCGACCGGCTCGGCAAGCCGCTGCTCATCGAGGGTCCCGCCGGAGTCGGCAAGACCGAACTCGCGCGGGCGGTCGCGCAGACCTCGGCCGCCGAACTGGTGCGGCTGCAGTGCTACGAGGGCGTCGACGAGTCCCGCGCGCTCTACGAGTGGAACCACGCCAAGCAGATCCTCCGGATCCAGGCGAGCAGCGAGCATTCGTGGGACTCGGCCAAGCAGGACGTCTTCTCGGAGGAGTTCCTCCTCGCTCGCCCGTTGCTGACCGCGATCCGCCGCGACGACCCGACCGTGCTGCTGATCGACGAGGTCGACAAGGCCGACGTCGAGATCGAGGGCCTGCTGCTCGAGGTGCTCAGCGACTTCGCCGTCACCGTGCCGGAGCTGGGCACCATCGTGGCCACCCGCAAGCCGTTCACCGTGCTCACCTCGAACGCCACTCGCGAGCTGTCCGAGGCGCTCAAACGCCGCTGCCTGTTCCTGCACCTGGACTTCCCCGACGCCGAGCTCGAGCGGCGCATCCTGGCCAGCCGGGTGCCCGAACTGCCCGAGGCGATCGCCGAGCAGTTGGTCCGGACGGTCGGCGTACTGCGCGCCATGCAACTCAAGAAGGTGCCGTCGGTCTCGGAGACCATCGACTGGGGTCGCACCCTGCTCGCGCTCGGCATGGACACCCTCGACGAGAACGCGGTCCGCGCGACCATGGGCGTGATCCTCAAGCACCGCTCCGACCAGCAGCGGGCCGCGGCCGAGCTGCGGCTGAACTAGGGGGTCTGTGATGGCGGTCGCGGCAGGCAGGCAGGGTGGACCCGCGGCGCCGTACGGGCTCCCGGGCCACCTCGTCGAGTTCGTGGAGGCGCTGCGGGCGAGAGGGATCGCCGTCGGACCGTCGGAGACCGTCGACGCCGGCCAGGTCATGTCCGTCCTCGACCTGCTCGACCGGGACGCGCTGCGGGAGGGCCTGGCCTGCTCGCTGTTGCGTCGGCCCACCCATCGCGCCACCTTCGACGCGCTCTTCGACCTGTGGTTCCCGGCAGCGGTCGGCCAGCGCGCCGACGGCGGCACCGTCGACGTGGCGATCCCGCGCACCGCGAGCGGGGAGGTGGACTTCGAGGCGCTGCGCGAGCTGATCGCCGGCCTGCTCGTGGACGGGTCCGGGGAGTCGCTCCAGCTGATCGAGCAGCTCACCGCCCAGTTGGTCGAGGACCTGGGGAAGTACGAGTCCTCGAAGGGGCCGTCGTTCTCCGCCTACCAGGCGCTGCGGGACGTGGCCCCGGAGACGCTGGTCTCCAGGATCCTCGACGGGCTGCTCGGCAACGCGTCCGGCGGCGAGCACGAAGGCGGCGACTACGCCGCCGAGGTGGCCCGGCGGACCGCGCGTCAGCGCGTCGCCGACTTCCGCAAAATGGTCGAGATCGAGACTCGTCGACGCTCGGCGGAGCAGCTCGGCAAGGAACGCGTCGCCACCTACGGCGTGCCGAAACTCGCCGAGGAGGTCGACTTCCTGCGCGCCTCCGACTCCGAACTGGTCGCGCTGCGGCGGACGGTGCACCCGCTGGCCCGCAAGCTCGCGAGCCGGCTCGCGGCCCGCCGCAAGCGGGCCCGGGCAGGCGCGATCGACCTGCGCAAGACGCTGCGCAGGTCGATGTCCACCGGCGGGGTGCCGATCGACCTGGTGCTGCGCAAGCCGCGACCGGCCCGCCCGGAACTGGTCGTGCTGTGCGACGTGTCCGGGTCCGTGGCCGGCTTCAGCAACTTCACCCTGCTGCTGGTGCACGCGCTGCGCGAACAGTTCTCCCGGGTGCGGGTGTTCGCCTTCATCGACACCACCGACGAGGTGACCCGGTTCTTCGACGCGGGCGCCGACCTCGGGTCGTCGATGTCCCGGATGATCCGGGAGGCGGACCTGATCTGCTACGACGGGCACTCCGACTACGGCAACTCGATCGGGGTCTTCGCCGAACGGTTCGCGCACAGCCTGACGAGCAAGTCCTCGCTGCTGATCCTCGGCGATGCGCGCAACAACTACCGGGACCCGAACATCGCCGCGCTCACCCACCTGGCCTCGGTCGCCAAGCACACCCATTGGCTCAACCCCGAGCCCCGCGGGCAGTGGGGCAGCGGTGACTCCGCCGCCAACGTCTACGCCGAGGCAGTGACCATGCACGAGTGTCGTTCCGCACAGCAGCTCGCGGACGTGGTCGCGGGCCTGCTGCCCGTCTGAACCCGGCGCGGACGGAGACGATCGGGCCAGCCAGTAAGCTCGACACTCGTGCAGCACGGAGCGGGAGTCACCGGAGGTAGTGCGTCGCCGCGGCGACGGCGCCTCGGTGTGATGGGCGGAACCTTCGATCCCATCCATCACGGTCACCTGGTCGCCGCCAGCGAGGTCTCCGACAGATTCGATCTGGACGAGGTCATCTTCGTGCCCACCGGCCAGCCCTGGCAGAAGGCGGGCAAGGACGTCAGCCCCGCCGAGGACCGCTACCTGATGACGGTCATCGCGACCGCATCGAATCCGGGTTTCTCGGTGAGCCGCGTCGACGTGGACCGGGAGAAGGCCACCTACACCGTCGACACCCTGCGCGACCTGAGTGCCCAGAATCCCGACGCCGACCTCTACTTCATCACCGGTGCAGATGCGCTGGAGACGATCCTGTCCTGGCAGGATTGGGAGGAGCTGTTCCGGCTGGCGAAGTTCGTCGGTGTCAGCAGGCCCGGCTTCGAACTCGGCATCGAGCACCTTGCCGAGCATCTCGAGGGTCAGCCGAAGGACGCGCTGACGCTCGTCGAGATCCCCGCCCTGGCGATCTCCTCGACGGAGTGCCGCCTGCGGGCCAGCGAGAACCGGCCCGTCTGGTACCTGGTACCCGACGGGGTGGTGCAGTACATCTCCAAACGCAACCTCTACCGACCGCTCGACTCCGAGCGCCTCGACGGGGCTGTCACCGTGTCGCAACCGGCACCGGACAAGAACCACATCCAACCGCAGAACCGGGAGAACACGTAAGTGAGCGCATCCGCCGAAGCCATCGAAATGTCGCGCATCGCGGCGTTGGCCGCCGACGAGAAGTTGGCCAACGACGTGGTCGTCCTCGACGTCTCCGAGCAGCTGGTGATCACCGACTGCTTCGTCATCGCCTCCGCGTCGAACGAGCGTCAGGTCAACTCGATCGTCGAGAACATCGAGGACAAGCTCCGCGAGGCGGGGCACAAGCCGGTCCGCAAGGAAGGCACCCGCGAGGGGCGCTGGGCGCTGCTCGACTACATCGACGTGGTCGTGCACGTCCAGCACGACGACGAGCGGAACTTCTACGGCCTCGAGCGCCTGTGGAAGGACTGCCCGGTCGTCACCGTCGAGGGCATCGGGGAGCGCGCCGCGACCGACGGGGAGACCGAGCAGTGACACCGAGCCGCCCCGCCCGGCGGCTGATCCTGCTCCGGCACGGCCAGACCGAGTACAACGCGGGCGACCGCATGCAGGGGCAGCTCGACACCGACCTGTCCGAACTCGGCCGCCTCCAGGCCAAGTCCGCGGCCCGCGTGCTCGCCGACCGCCGGCCGGCCGAGGTGATCAGCTCGGACCTGCGCCGAGCCTTCGACACGGCGACCGCGCTCGGCGAGCACGCCGGCCTGAAGGTCGCGCGCGACGAGCGACTGCGCGAGACGCACCTCGGGGAGTGGCAGGGGCTCACGCACGCCGAGGTCGACGTGCGCGACCCGGGCGCCCGGGCGGCCTGGCGCGCCGACGCCGGCTGGGCGCCGCCCGGCGGTGAGAGCCGCATCGAGGTGGCCCGGCGCGCGGTGCCGGTGGTCACCGAGCTGGTCGCCGAACGCGAGCAGTGGGGTGAGGACCCTATCGTGCTGGTCGCGCACGGCGGGCTGATCGCGGCGCTGACCGCGGCGCTGCTGGACCTGCCGGTCGATCGCTGGCCGGTGCTCGGTGGCCTCGGGAACACGAGCTGGGTGCAGCTCAGCGGGCACGGCGAGGGGGATGCGGTGGGCTGGCGGCTGGACGTGTGGAACGCCTCGGCGACGGTGGCCGGCGATGTCCTCTGACCTCGCGGCGTCCGATTCGGCGCCTGCCCAGCGGCCGGTCCTGCTCGTCCTGGCCGACTCGCTGTCCTACTTCGGGCCGAAGGGCGGTCTGCCCGCCGACCATCCGCGGATCTGGCCGAGCCTGGTCGCCGCGGAACTGGGCTGGGACGTCGAACTGGTCGCACGCATCGGCTGGACCAGTCGCGACGCCTACTGGGCGCTGATCCAGGACCCGCGGGTCTGGGCGAGCGTGCCGCGGGCAGGCGCGGTGGTGTTCGCGGTCGGCGGCATGGACTCGCTGCCGTCGCCCCTGCCGACCGCGCTGCGCGAGCAGATCCGCTACGTGCGCCCGCCGGCGTTGCGGCGCGTGGTGCGCTCGGCCTACCAGTGGCTGCAGCCGCGGCTCTCGCCGCTCGGCTGGCCGGTCGCGCTGCCGCCGAAGCTGAGCGTCGAGTACCTCGAAAGTTCCAGGGCGGCATTGGAATACATGCGACCCGAACTTCCCGTCATCGGCACCCTGCCGTCCGTGCACGACTGCGAGGCCTACGGCAAGGTGCACACCGGCCGTCCGGGGGCGGTTCGGGCGCTCGAGTCGTGGGGAGCCGAGAAGGGCGTCCCGCTGGTGGATCTCGCCGAGGCCGTGCGCGACAACGTGTTCTCCGACCGTGGGAACCCGGACGGCATCCACTGGGGCTGGGACGGACACGAGGCGGTCGCCGCCGCGATGCTAGCGGCCATCAGGTCGGCGCTGCCGGAGGAGTCCGGGAGCGTGACCGTCGCGGACGGGACGCGGTAACGCCGATGCCCGTCGTCGTCGTCACCGACTCGTCGGCCTGTCTCGCCCCGGAGTTGGTGGAGCAGTACGACATTCGGGTTGTCCCGCTGCACGTCCTGGTCGACGGCCGGGACCTGCGTGAGGGCGTCGACCCGATGCCCGACGACCTGCCCGCCGGTGCGACCGTCACCACCTCCGGTGCCTCCCCGGGCGAGCTGACCGAGGTGTACGCGCGGGCGCTCGAGGACAGTGCCGGCGACGGGGTCCTCGCCGTGCACATCTCCCGGCAGCTGTCCGGAACGTGGGAGGCGGGACGGCAGGCGGCGCAGGCGCTCGGACCCGAGGTCCGCCTCGTCGACTCACAGTCCACGGCGATGGGGACCGGCTTTCCCGTGCTCGCCGCGGCGCGGGTGGCGGCGGCCGGCGGCAACCTGCGCGCCGTCTACGAACGTGCGGTCGAGGTGGCCGACCGCAGCCGCGTGCTGATCATGGTCGATCGCCTCGACCATCTGCGCCGCGGCGGCCGGATCGGCACCGCCGCCGCGCTTCTCGGCACCGCGCTGGCGATGAAGCCGGTGCTGCACCTGGTGGACGGCAAGCTGGTGCTCAAGGAGAAGACCCGCACCACCACCAAGGCACTGGCCAAGGTCGTCGACGGGATCGTCGAGTTCGCAGGCGACGGGGA
The DNA here is from genome assembly GCF_042754225.1 of Rhodococcus sp. NPDC059234. Lineage (NCBI taxonomy): Bacteria > Bacillati > Actinomycetota > Actinomycetes > Mycobacteriales > Nocardiaceae > Rhodococcus > Rhodococcus sp. NPDC059234. The sequence goes on along the minus strand of NZ_JBHZAH010000049.1, from coordinate 6,443 downwards.
CGCGGCCCTCGCGGTGCACCACCTCGGGGCCGCGGAGCGGGCGGACGAGGTGGCTACCGCCCTGCGCGAACGGCTTCCCCTCGCGAGCGAGTTCGTGGTCTCCGAGTTCGGTGCGGTGCTCGGCGCGCACGTCGGGCCGGGAGCGGTCGGGGTGCTGGTGATACCCGGCGGCGCGGGAGCGGTGCCGGCTCCGCAGCCGTAACGCCGAGCCGCTCATCCACAGGCCCGGATCCATCCACAGGCGCAGCCGATTTCGCCGTCGGCGCGGCCGGTCGTAGGGTTCGCGGTTCTAGCGTCGGGGCATGCGCACCACGGACGAGGCACGCGAACAGATCAGGCGGCGACTCGACGCGATCACCGGCGGGCGCGCCGGACCGGACGACCGTGCGTTCGTCGCCGAACCCGACGAGCAGACCGGTCCGCGCCCCGACTGGCTCGAACCGGCGGCGGCGCCGACCCGACCGAGGGTGAGGTTCGCGCCGGGACGCCGCGGCGTGGTGGCGCTGGTGGTGGTCGGGGTCGCCGCCGCCGGGGTGGGTGCCTTCGGGGCGTGGCGGGAGCGCCCGGTTGCGAACCCGGTCGCGCCGCTGCCGGCGGTCGAGACCGGGGCAGCGCAGGCGTCGGAGCAGCCCGCCCCGCCCGCGCCGACCCCCGCCCCGGACCCGGTCGCGCCGCCGGCCCCCGACATGGTGGTCAGTGTGGTCGGACTGGTGCACGCCGCCGGCCTCGTGCACCTGCCGACGGGCGCACGGATCGCGGACGCGCTCGCCGCGGCGGGCGGCGCGCGCGAGGGTGCTGACCTGCTCGGGCTCAATCTCGCCCAGAAGCTGGCGGACGGGGACCAGGTGCTGGTGGGCCTCTCCCCGCCGGACGGCGGTGCCGTGACGGTCGGTAGCGCGACGGTCGGTGCGGGTGCTTCCATGCCCGGCGTGGCGACCGCCCCGGGCAGCGGCCCGGTACCGGGTGGGAAGGTGAACCTGAACACCGCGACCGCCGAGCAGTTGGACGCCCTGCCCGGGGTGGGCCCGGTGACGGCCGCGGCGATCGTGTCCTGGCGGCAGAGCAACGGTCGCTTCACCGATGTCGAGCAACTCGGCGAGGTGGACGGCATCGGTCCCGGCCGGCTGCAGAAACTGCGCGACCTCGTGACCGTCTGAATGGACGCGACCAAGTCCGCGGCGGTCGACCTGCGACTGCTGCCGTCGGCCGGAATGTGCTGGGCGGCAACACTGGCGGGCATCCTGCTCGGGTGGCGGGCCGCGCTGTGGATCGCGCTCGGTGCGGCCGTCGTCGCGGTCGTGGTCGGCTGGGCCGGGCGTCGGCACGCGGTGGCGGCCGTCGTGGTGGCGGCGCTGCTGGTCGGTGCCGGGTTCGCGGCGGCGACCGCGGCCCGCGAGCACGCGGCGACCAGCCATCCGCTGGCCCGGCTCGCCGCCGCGGGTGGCAATGCGACCGTGACCGTCGCGCCGGTGGACGACCCGAAACCGGTGCGGTCACCGGCGGGGGACACGGTGATGATCCGCGCGGGCCTGCGCTCGATCGGCGGCAGCCCGGGGGTGGGGGAGACCGAGGTCGGCGGGTCGGTGCTGGTGTTCGCGCCCGCCGACGGCTGGCGCGACCTGCTGCCCGGTCAAGCGGTCACCCTGCGGGGTGCGGTGAGTCCGCCGCTGCGCCGCGACCTCACCGTTGCGGTGATCCGGGCGGTCGGGCCGCCCCGGCACGTAGAGCCGGCCCCGTGGCCGCAACGGGCGGCGGGCGCGGTGCGGTCCCGATTCGCCGCCGCGGCCGCGGCCGGGTTGTCTCCCGATGCGGCGGGGCTGCTGCCGGGACTGGTGGTCGGCGACACCTCGGCGCTGCCGGCCGCCGTCGGGGACGATTTCACCGCGGCCGGGCTGGCGCATCTGACCGCGGTCTCCGGCGCCAACGTCTCGATCCTGCTCGGCGCCGTGCTCCTGCTGGTGCGGGCGCTGACGCTCGGTCCGCGCGCCAGCGCGGTGATCGCGGCGATCGCCTTGGCGGGCTTCGTGGTGCTGGCCAGGCCCTCGCCGAGCGTGCTGCGCGCGGCGGTGACGGGTGTGGTCGCGTTGCTCGCGATGGTCACCGGCAGGCGCAGGCAGGCGATGCCCGCGCTCGGGGGCGCGGTGATCGTCCTGCTGGCCGTCTCACCCGCGCTCGCTGTGAACTTCGGGTTCGCGTTGTCGGTGGCGGCGACCGCCGCGCTGGTGCTGATCGCACCGGGCTGGGCGCAGCGGTTGACCGCCCGCGGCTGGCCCCGGGCGGCGGCGGAGGCGGTCGCGGTGGCGGCCGCCGCGCACGTGGTGACGATGCCGATCGTGGTGGCGATGGCGGGCACGGTGAGCACGGTGGCAATTGCCGCGAATCTTGCGGTCGCACCGGTGATCGCGTTGGTCACCGTGCTCGGAGCGGTGTCGGCTGTGTGTTCCTGCGCGTGGATGCCGTTGGGGGAGTTGGTGGTCCGCGCGACCGGCCCGCCGCTGTGGTGGCTGCTGTGGGTGGCACGCACGGCCGCCGGTGTACCGGGGGCGACGGTCGCGGTGCCGTCGGGCCTGGTCGGTGGCGCGGCGGCGGCAGGTGCGGTGGTCGCGATGGTCGTCGCGGTGCGCTTGCCCCGGCTGCGACGCTTGCTGGCGGCGGTCGCCATCGGGCTCGCGGTGGTGTGGGTGCCCGTTCGGGTGCTGTGGCCGGGGTGGCCGGTGCGCGGCTGGACGCTGGTGGCCTGCGACGTCGGACAGGGCGATGCGCTGGTCCTCGACGCCGGGGGCGGGGCGGTCGTGGTGGTCGACACCGGCCCGGAGCCGCGCCTGGTCGACGGCTGCCTGGACAGGCTCGGGGTGCGGACGGTGGCGGCGGTGGTGCTGACCCACCTGCACGCCGACCACGTGGACGGACTGCCCGGGGTGCTGCGCGGGCGGACGGTCGGGGAGGTCGTGCTCGGGCCGATGCGACTGCCGGAGGACGGTTTTCGTCGCGTCCGCGACCAGGCGTCGGCGGCGGGGGTGCCGCTGCAGGAGGCGCGGGCGGGGCAGTCGTTGCGGATCGGCGGGCTGGTCTTTCGGGTGCTCGGGCCGACGTTGCCCGTGCCCCGGGACCCCCACGACGGGGCGGACGCCGCGAACGACCAGTCGCTGGTGATGTCCGTGGACACGGCCGCGGGTCGGGTCCTGCTGACCGGGGACGTAGAGGCCGACGGGCAGCGCGACCTGCTGCGCGATCACGTCCCGCTCGCCGCGGACATCCTCAAGCTGCCGCACCACGGATCGCACACGACGACACCGGAGTTCCTGCGCGCGGTCGGGGCGCGTCTCGTGGTCGTGTCCGTCGGGGCGGGCAATACCTTCGGTCACCCGAATCCGGGCGTGCTGGCGACCATCCGCGCCAGCGGTGCGACGGTCGTGCGGACCGACCGGGGCGGTGACATCGCGGTGGGCAGGTCCGGAGGCGGTGCCGTCGCCGTCGGACGGCCCTGAGCGTGCGGGGTCCCGTCGGTAGACTCGCGGCATGTCGACCAGCCCGAATCCGCCGCAGCAGCGGCCCGCTGCCAGCGGGTACGAGGCGCGTTGGGAGCGGCACAACCTCGAACGGCAGCACCGGATCCTCGACGCGGCGGTCGAGTTGCTCGAGGAGAGCCCGACGGGCGCGGACATCCCGGTGCAGCAGATCGCGAAGCGGGCCGGGCTCGCCAAGTCCGTGGTGTACCGGCAGTTCGACGGCCGTGAGGACCTGGACTGCCGGATCCGGTCGCACCTGGTCGACGAGTTCTCCCGCACCCTCGACGAGCGACTGGACGTCTCCTCCGGATCGGTCGAGGAGATCCTCGTCCGCACCATCCGCACCGTGGCGGACTGGATGGCCGATCACCCGCGCCTGAACGAATTCGCCCGCACCGGGCCGGTGGTCCGCGGTGCCGAGATCGACGCGGTGAGCAGCCTGAAAGTGCGGATGTCGGTGCGGGCCCGGGAACTCATCTCGTCGATCGCGACGCTCATCGACGCCGACGACAGCGCCTTCGACTCCGTGCCGTTCGCGGTGGTGACCATGGTCGAGGGCACGCTGACGCAATGGGTCGCCGAGCCCGGGACCCGGCGCGAGCGGGCGGAGATCGTGGCCGACCTCGCGAGGCTCGCCTGGTTCGTACTGGACGGTGCCGCGCGCTCGGCGGGAGTGACTGTCGACCCGAAGGCGGAACTGTCCGGCGTCATCGCGCAGCTGTCGGGTCAGGCGGCCTGCCGAGCCTGACGGTCCGGCTCACTGCGGTAGCGCGAGGGTGGGCCGTCGATGTGCAGTCGGCGCCACAACCGCTTGGTGACGGTGTTCATCAGTCCCAGTTCCTCGGCGAGAGCACGCATGTCGCCGAAGTAGCCGCTGAGGATGGCGCGCGAGTGTTCGCTGCGCCAGAAGGCGTCCTTCATCACCCGGCGCGGGATCCCGAACTCCGCGGCGAAAGCCTTCGGCGGGGTCATGATCTCGCCGGCAAGCCAGCGCATGGCCAGCGGGAAGGTCACCGCGCACACCGCCTTGGAGACGGTGCTCATCCTGGCGATGTGCGCCTTGAGGAACTCGTTGGCGAACGAGATGTGCCGGGCCTCCTCGGCGATGTGGATCTCCATGGTGCGCAGCATCGCGGGCGGGATGTTCGCGCCCTGGCGAATCAGCGCTTTCTGGTAGTGGTCGATCGGTTCCTCGCCGCCGAGGATGCCGATGAACAGGATCACGTGCGCGTAGCCGCCGGCGACCCCGATGAACGGCGACAGCGCGCGGAACGGGCGCCGCATGCCGGGAACGTCGACCCCGATCCGGTTGACCAGTTCCTGGAACATCTGGATGTGGTTGCACTCCTCGGTCATCTCGTGGAGGCAGTAGCGGAACTCCGCGGACCCGTTGGGCAGCTTCATGATGTACTGCATCATTCCGCGGATCAGGATGCTCTCGAACGCGGCGCCGACCTTCACCGAATTCGCCTGGCGCCACTTCCCGATCGCGATCTGCCGGTCGAGCGGCAGCTCCCGGTACCACCGGGTGGCGCCGAGAGGGTCGACCTCGGGCGAGAGGACCCAGCGGGGATCCTCAGGATCGATCGCGAGTTCCGGTGAGTCCCAGTCGATGTCGAGATAGGGGTCGAAACGTCGGTGCACGGATCCGGTGGACAGCGTCTGCAGCAGGTCGCGGTAGTCCGGATCGAGCATGTCGGCAGCGTGTGACGTCGACGGCGACATCGTTACCTCCTCTGTGGTCCCGCGGGTTGCCTCAATTTACTGAGACGCGGCGTCCCACGCAAGACTCGGGAGGCGCGCGGGGTGTGCACGCGAGAGGGGTTCCAGGGGACGCGCTGTCGGGGCAGCGTGGGACCATCGTCGGGTGAGTTCCGCTACCGCCACGCCCGCACAGCTCCATCTCGTCCTCGGCGACGAGGAACTCCTGATCGAACGCGCGGTCGCGGCGATCGTCGGGCAGGTGCGGACCGCCTCGGCCACCGCCGACGACGTGCCGGTCAGCCGGCTGCGGGCGGGCGACACCAGCCCCGCCGAACTGGCGGAGCTGCTCAGCCCGTCACTGTTCGCCGAGGACAAGGTGATCGTGCTCGAGGCCGCCGCCGAGGCAGGAAAGGATGCGGTGACGTTGCTGCTCGACGCCGCGAGTGCCCCGCCCGAGGGCTTCACCCTCGTGGTGCTGCACTCCGGGGGCGGCCGGGCGAAGGCGATGGTCGGCGCGCTGCAGAAGTCGGGCGCCGTCGTGCACGAGTGCGTCAAGCTCAAGGCGGGCGAGCGGTCCGACTTCGTGCGAGGCGAGTTCCGGACCGCCGGGGTGCGCGCCTCTCCCGAGGTGATCCAGGTGGTGCTCGACGCGGTCGGATCCGACCTGCGCGAGCTCGCGGCCGCCTGCTCCCAGCTCGCGGCCGACACCGGCGGCAAGGTCGACGTCGCCGCCGTGCAGCGCTACTACTCGGGTAAGGCCGAGGTCTCCGGCTTCGACGTCGCCGAGTTCGCCGTCTCCGGTGACCGGGTCGCGGCGATGGAGGCGCTGCGATGGGCGATGCTGCGCGGCGTCCCGCACGTGCTGCTCGCCGACGCCCTCGCCGACGCGGTGCACACCGTCGCGCGGGTCGCCTCGGCCGGTCGCGGCGACCCGTTCCGGATGGCGTCCGAGCTGGGCATGCCGCCGTGGAAGGTCAAGAAGGCGCAGGGGCAGGCCCGGGGCTGGCGACCGGAGACGATCGGTGCCGCGCTCGGGGTGGTCGCGCAGCTCAACGCGGACGTCAAGGGCGCCGCGGCCGACCCGGACTACGCCGTCGAGTTCGCGGTGCGCCGGGTCTCGGAGCTCCGGGGCTGAGTCGTCGGAGCGCCGGGTCTCGGAGCGTCGGGTCTCGGAGCGCCGCGGCCGACGTGTCGAGGACACGCGAAAGACCGCCCGGTCGAGGACCGGGC
>NZ_JBHZAH010000048.1:0-34182 GCF_042754225.1 Rhodococcus sp. NPDC059234 | reverse complement strand
GCAGTACAGACAACGATGCCCGGCCTGCATGCAGGCCGGGCATCGTTGTCACGTTCGTCAGATCAGGGGGCCGGGACCGCAGTCCAGCCGGGTCGGACCCCATCGGACCCGGCCGTAGACCGTTCGATCCGCGATCGCTGTTCCGTCGTCGCTACCGTCAGGCGGCGCAGTCCATGCAGATCATCACGCCGTTGGCGTCGCTGGCGAGTCTGCTCCTGTGATGCACCAGGAAGCAGCTCGAGCAGGTGAACTCGTCCGCCTGCTTCGGCACGACCCGCACCGACAGTTCCTCGCCGGACAGATCGGCACCGGGCAGTTCGAAGGACTCCGCGGTATCCGACTCGTCGACGTCGACGACCGCGGACTGCGCCTCGTTGCGGCGCGCCTTCAACTCCTCCAGCGAATCCTCCGACACTTCATCGGATTCCGAACGCCTCGGTGCGTCGTAGTCGGTTGCCATCTCGTCTTCCCCTCGTCCTCTCTTGTCAACTGTCCCCGTCCCCACGCCCGAGTGGACGCGCCGCCCCATCAGCCGTGTGGCTTCACAACGTGCCAGAACGCGAAATGGTGCCCGGACGTTAGCGACGGAAAATATGATCCGTGCCACATTCTCCGCAACTTGGACACCTCCGGGACTCGCGTTCTGTCACCATCGGGCCGCCAGACAATAGCCGAACTCGGCGAAAAAGTCGCTGTCGAATTTGCCGTGCCCCGAAAACCGTCTGACAATCGTCACAAACGTCGGCACCAACCGAGACATTCCAGACGCGCGGGCCCATTTTCCGACAATCGGACGAAGCCGGCCGCGCGACGCGCCCATCCCCTGACCGAGGGCCGAGCGCGCACGACTCTAGGCTGTCCTTCTCTACGCTGAGCGCACCTGCTCCAGCAGACCCGCCCCGAACACCGAGAGGTCAGGACGAATCGTGGTTTCACTGATCACCGAGGGTCACTCCACCGACGACAACGGCCGGCCGTTCCCGCATCGGCGCGCCCTGCCGGTGATCGCGTTGATCTGCGTCCTCGCGGTGCTCGGCGCCGTGGTGTGGTTTCGAATCCTGACCAAGCCCGACAAGCTGTCGGCCCCGGTGGACTGCAATCCGCCCTCCACGTCGAAGCCGCTCGATCCCGGCGCGCCGGCACCGCAACCGCTGGGCACCCCGGTCTCGTCGTCGACGCTGCTCGAGGTCGAGCCCGCACCGCTCGCCGCGACCAAGGTCCGGGTGTTCAACGCGAACGGCGAACGCGGCCAGGCCGTACACGTGGCGTCCCAGCTCAGCGACTACGGGTTCGCGGCACCACCGGACGTGCAGGCGGGCAACGACCCGGTCTACGTCGACCAGAACATGCAGTGCCAGGGCCAGATCCGCTTCGGGGCCAACGGCCTCGCCGCCGCGAGTTCGGTCTGGCTCATCGCGCCGTGCGCCCAGCTGATTCAGGACGGTCGCACCGACGACACCGTCGACCTCGCGCTCGGCACGTTCTCGCTGGGCGAGCTCAAGCCGAACACCGACGCCGAGGAGGTGCTGGCCTCGCTGAAGAACACCGCGCCCGGCAGCGCCGGCAGCGGCGCCCCGGTCGACCTCGGACTGCTGAAGGCGGCACGGACCGTTCGCTGCTGAGGCCGCGATCGGAAGGACCGGATCAGTCCGGGATCGGCGCGAGCACGCCCAACTCGTCGAACATCGCATCGAGTTCGGCCGCGATGCCAGGCGCCGCGGCCACCACCACCGCGCCCGCGGCGCTCATCGTGTCCGGGCCCGGCACCCGCACCACCGCGCCCGCCTCGGCGGCGATCAGGGCGCCGGCGGCCCAGTCCCACGGGCTCAGCCCGTGCTCGAAATGCGCGTCGACCCGACCCGAGGCGACCATGCACAGGTCCAGTGCCGCCGACCCGATCCGCCTGATGTCGCGCACCCGTGGCAGCACCCCCGCGATGAGCGCGCCCTGCCGCAGTCTGCGGTCGCGGCCGTACCCGAAACCGGTGGCCAGCAACGACATCGAGACCTCGGACACCGTGTTGCAGCGCAGCCGGTGCGCTCCCCCGGCGGCGTCGTGGAGGGTCGCGCCGTGGCCCCGTGCCGCCGAGTACACCGCGCCGGCCGCGACGTCGACGACGGCACCGGCGACCGACTCGCCGTCGATCTGCGCGGCCACCGAGACCGCGAAGGCCGGCACCCCGTAGAGGAAGTTCACGGTGCCGTCGATGGGGTCGACGATCCAGCGCACACCCTCCGTGCTGGCCGCCTCGCCGCCACCCTCCTCGCCGAGGATCGCGTCGTCGGGTCGCAACTGTCCGAGCAGGGCCCGGATCAGGTCCTCGGTCTCGGTGTCCACCACGGTGACGGGGTCGGTCGGGGTGGACTTCGTCGCGACCGCCTCCCCGGACGGGGCGCCGACTGCCGGCGCGTCGCCGACCGGACTGAAGACCTCGGGGCGGCGCGTGGCCACGTGCCGGGCCGCGGCGACGGCGACGGCGACCGCCACCGCGCGCAGCGCTCGTGGGTCGTCCACCGGCACGTCCGAACCGGGGCCGAGGAGATCGCTGAGGACGGGGTGATTCTCGAAAAGCGGCACGCCCCATGGTGCCTGACCAGATCGCGGTCCGCAGCGCCCCCAGCCACTATCGTGACCCGTATGGCGGACTCGACGATCGAACAGTCATCGGAACGCACGGCCGCGACGGCGTCGGGGTCGACGCGCCGGGGCTTCGGCATCGACGTCGGCGGCAGCGGCGTCAAGGGCGGCGTGGTCGACCTCGACACCGGCGCCCTCGTCGGTGACCGGATCAAGATCCTGACACCGCAGCCGTCCACTCCCGAGGCCATCGCGGCGACGGTCCGGGAGATCGTCACCCAGGCGGGCTGGGAGGGCCCCGTCGGCCTCACGCTGCCGGCGGTGGTGACCGCGGGGGTGGCGAGGACCGCCGCCAACATCGACAAGTCCTGGATCGGCACCGACGCGTGCGCCCTGTTCGGGGCCGCCCTCGACGGCCGCCCGGTGACGGTCCTCAACGACGCCGACGCCGCGGGCATGGCGGAGGACCGGTACGGCGCCGGCAAGGACGTCGACGGCGTCGTCGTCCTGCTGACCTTCGGCACCGGTATCGGCTCCGCGATCCTCAACCACGGCGTGCTGCTGCCGAACACCGAGTTCGGGCACATGGAGGTCAGCGGGCAGGAGGCCGAGCACCGAGCCTCCTCCGCGGCCAAGGAACGGCACGACTGGTCGTACAAGGAGTGGTCGAAGGAGGTGTCCCGGGTGCTGACCCGTATCGAGGACCTGCTGTGGCCGGACCTGTTCGTCGCGGGCGGCGGGATCAGCCGCAAGGCCGAGAAGTGGATCCCGCACCTGACCAATCGAACACCCGTCGTGGCGGCATCGTTGCAGAACACGGCGGGCATCGTCGGCGCCGCACTCGCCGCGCAGACCAGCATCGGGACATAACCACCCGTGGCGATAGTTACAATGGTGAGGCCGACGTCCAAGCCGGCCAAACTCAACTGACCTCTCCGCCGGAAAAACTCTGGCGTGACGCCGCACGACTCCGTCACGAAAGGGCGTACGTGGCCGCCACCGAAACAAGTCCGACTGCCGAACCGAGCACCGAATCGGCGTCCGCTGCAGCCGCGGCGACCACCGGCACCGCCCCCGCGAAGAAGGCCGCGGCGAAGAAGGCTCCCGCCAAGAAGGCCGCCGCCAAGAAGGCCCCAGCGAAGAAGGCTGCCGCCAAGAAGGCTCCCGCCAAGAAGACCGCGGCGAAGAAGGCCCCGGCCAAGAAGGCCACCAGCAAGGCCGCCGACCCTGACGCGATGGACGAGGGTGTCGACGACGCCGACATGGCGGACCTCGAGGTCCCCGAGGGCGATCTGACCGACGAGGTCGTCGAGGTCGTCGCCGTCGGCGAGGACGAGGAAGAGACCGCCGCCGAGGAGCCCTCCGAGAAGGACAAGGCCTCCGGCGACTTCGTGTGGGACGAGGAGGAGTCCGAGGCGCTGCGTCAGGCCCGCAAGGACGCCGAACTCACCGCCTCCGCCGACTCCGTTCGCGCGTACCTCAAGCAGATCGGCAAGGTCGCCCTCCTCAACGCCGAGGAGGAGGTCGAACTCGCCAAGCGCATCGAAGCCGGCCTGTACGCCACGCAGTTGATGGCCGAGCACGCCGAGAAGGGCGAGAAGCTGCCCGTCGCCCAGCGTCGCGACATGAACTGGATCTGCCGCGACGGCAACCGCGCGAAGAACCACCTGCTCGAGGCCAACCTGCGACTGGTCGTCTCGCTGGCCAAGCGCTACACCGGCCGCGGCATGGCGTTCCTGGACCTCATCCAGGAAGGCAACCTCGGTCTGATCCGCGCGGTCGAGAAGTTCGACTACACCAAGGGCTACAAGTTCTCCACGTACGCCACCTGGTGGATCCGCCAGGCGATCACCCGCGCGATGGCCGACCAGGCCCGCACCATCCGCATCCCGGTGCACATGGTCGAGGTCATCAACAAGCTCGGCCGCATCCAACGCGAGCTGCTCCAGGACCTGGGCCGCGAGCCCACGCCGGAGGAGCTCGCCAAGGAAATGGACATCACGCCCGAGAAGGTGCTGGAGATCCAGCAGTACGCGCGTGAGCCGATCTCCCTCGACCAGACCATCGGCGACGAGGGCGACAGCCAGCTCGGCGACTTCATCGAGGACTCCGAGGCCGTCGTGGCCGTGGACGCGGTGAGCTTCACCCTGCTGCAGGACCAGTTGCAGTCGGTGCTCGAGACGCTCTCCGAGCGCGAGGCCGGCGTGGTGCGGCTGCGGTTCGGCCTCACCGACGGCCAGCCGCGCACTTTAGACGAGATCGGCCAGGTCTACGGCGTCACGCGTGAGCGGATCCGTCAGATCGAGTCGAAGACCATGTCGAAGCTGCGGCACCCGTCGCGTTCGCAGGTGCTTCGGGACTACCTGGACTAGCGTCCCGGTTCTCCCCTACCCGGATGCCCCGTCACCGTCTCGGTGGCGGGGCATCCTTCGTCGCGTCGTCCGCCCGCGGCTACTCCTCGGCGGCGACGGGCGCGGCACCCGCGGGCGGCGCGGACCGCAGCACCCGGCCGACCAACGGTTCGATCACCCGGGCGGCGACCGGTCCGAGCACCGCCATCAGCAGCACGTACGCCGTCGCCAGCGCCGCCAGCTGGCCCTCGACCGCGCCGGCCGAGACGGCCAGCCCCGCGATGACGATGGAGAACTCGCCGCGCGCGACCAGGGCGGCGCCGGCGCGGGCCTGACCCAACCGGGCGACCCCCTGCCGGCGGGCGGCCCAGATGCCGGTCAGCATCTTGGTCACCGTCGTGACCACCGCCAGCAGCACCGCCGACTCGAGCACCGGCGGGATGGTGCCCGGATCGGTATTCAGCCCGAACACCACGAAGAACATCGCGGCGAACAGGTCGCGCAGGGGCTCGAGAATCTGGGTGGCGTTGCGGGCGGTCGAGCCCGAGATCGCGATACCGAGCAGGAATGCGCCGACGGCGGCCGACACCTGCAGCGCCGAGGCGAACCCCGCCACCAGCAGCGCCGCGCCGAGCAGCTTGAGCAGGAACACCTCCTTGTCCTTGGCGTCGACGATCGCCGAGACGTGGTGGCCGTACCGCAGTGCGACGAGCAGCACCACCGTGAGGACCAGCAACGAGATGGCCATGGCCTTGAGCCCGCCGAACACCCCCACACCGGCCAGGATCGCCGTCAGGATCGGCAGGTAGACGGCCATCGTGAGGTCCTCGAAGACCAGGATCGACAGCACCACCGGCGTTTCGCGGTTGCCGAGACGCCCGAGGTCTGCGAGCACCTTCGCGATGATCCCGGACGACGAGATGTAGGTGACGCCTGCCATCACCAGCGCACCGACCGGACCCCAGCCGAGGATGAGCGCGACCACGGCACCGGGCACGGCGTTGAGGACGAGGTCCACCACACCCGCCATCCACGACTTGCGCAGCCCGGTGACCAGTTCCGACGCGCTGTACTCGAGCCCGAGGAGCAGGAGCAGGAGCACCACCCCGATCTCGCTGGCCACGTGCCCGAAGGCGCCGATGTCGCCGAGTTTGATGAAGCCGCCCTCGCCGAAGCATAGTCCGCCGACCAGGTACAGCGGCACCGGTGACATGCCGATCCGGCCCGCGAGCCGTCCGAGCACGCCGAGGGTGAAGAACACCGCACCGAGTTCCAGCAGCGCGAGCGCGGTGTTATCCATCTGCGCCTCCGACTGTGGGGCCGGGGCCGCGGCGTGCGCCCGGCGCCGGCCGGGTCATCCGTGGTGCAGGATCTTGGCCGCTCCGTCGAGTCCGTCCGAGGTGCCGACGGCGACCAGCAGATCGCCCTCGGTGAGGTTGAAGTCGGGACTCGGCGACGGGTACGCCTGGCCGGCCCGCATCACCGCGACCACCGAGACGCCGGTGCGCGTGCGCATCGCCGTCTCCCCCAGGGTCCGGCCGTCGAACGGCGAGTCCTCGGTGATCGGCAGCTGCCGGGTGGTGATGCCGGGCAGGTCCCGGTGTTCCTCGCGCAGCTGCGAGACGAGTTGCGGCGCTCCCAGCAGGTTGCCGAGTACCGCCGCCTCGTCGTCGGTGAGCCGGACCGACGCCATGCAGGCGTCGGGGTCTTCCTTCTTGGAGACGATCAGATCGGTACCGCCGTCCCGTAGCGTCACCACGCCCACCCGGCGCCCGGTGGTCAGCTCGAAGTCCTTGCGGACACCGATGCCCGGTAGTGGGGTCACTTCCACGTTCATGTCTCAACGGTAGCGCCGTATGCCGGATCGGGTGGGGCCGCACGGATATTCCGTGTCGCTCACGCATCCGGCGGGACGAACACGCCGTCCGGCCCGGGCCGGTACGCCCGCACGCGCGTGACGGCCGCGGCGGGCAACGGCCCGTACAGGTGCGGAAACACCATCGACTCCGGATCGGTGGGCACGCCCGGTTCCCAGCGGAGTTCGGCGTCGAGCCGGGACGGATCGAGGTACAGCAGGACCAGATCGGTGCGTCCGGCGAAGATCCGGTTGGCGGGCAGGTGCACCTGGACGGTCGTGGACAGATGCACGAACCCGTCCGCGGCGAAGGTCTCCGGGAGGCGGCTGCCGGACACGCGCGCCTGCTCCCACTGGTCGGCCGTGCACATGTGCACCAAGATCGGATCGCTCACCCCCGCAGGCTATCCGGCCCCGGCGACGTGATCTGCGTCACCCGACTGCGCGTGTTCGTTGTTAGTGAAACCACAAAGAAACGCCGACGGGAACAACTCTCGAATGCCAAACGTCTGACAGAGTGGATCCACCGCGCCATTCCGACGCGGCGGACCAGGCCCCAGGCAACCGGCTCACACCGGAAGCCAGTACGGAGGAGTCATGCCCGGAACACTGACCAGCCCCCCGTTGACCGCAGCCGACCGGTGTGACCGGTGCGGTGCAGGTGCACGCGTCCGCGCGGTGCTCACCTCTGGTGGAGAGCTCCTGTTCTGCCAGCACCACGCCAACGAGCACGAGGATCGACTCCGCGAGATGAACGCCACCATCGTGTCCGGCGCCATCGACGACGTGACGATCTAGGCCGTCAGCAGTACCGGGCGGCCCGACCGCGGTCCCCGAGAGCCCCCGAGAGAGCCCGCACCGATTCCGGTGCGGGCTCTCCGGCGTCTACCACCGTCGCAGCGTGGCGATCCGCTCGGTGAGCGGTTCCACCGTCGCGATCGCCGTCGGCGGTCCCCCGCACACCCGCCGCAGCTCACCGTGAATCCAGCCGTGCGGCTTTCCGGTGCGGTGATGGTTCATCGCCACCAACCCGTTGAGTTCCTTGCGCAACTCGGCGAGCTTGGTCGCCGAGGCCACCCGGTCCGCAACCGCGGCAGGCGCGGCCGCCGGCGGCGGGGCCTGCTTCTCGAGCTGACTGGACTGCCGTTCCCGCAGCAGGGCCCGCATCTGGTCGGCGTCGAGCAACCCCGGCAGGCCGAGGTAGTCGGCCTCCTCGTCGCTGCCGGCGAAGGTCGCGGTGCCGAACGAGGAACCGTCGTAGATCACCTGGTCGAGTTCGGCGTCCGCGCCGAGCGAGGTGAACGCCTTCTCCTCCTCGCCGGCCTCGTCCTTCTGCTTGTTCGCGTCGACGAGCAGCTCGTCGTCGAGACCGTCCTTCTCCCGGTGCGGCTTGCCGAGCACATGGTCGCGCTGCACCTCGAGCTGGCTGGCGAGGTCCAGCAGCACCGGCACGGACGGCACGAAGACGCTCGCGGTCTCGCCCTTGGCCCGCGACCGCACGAACCGGCCGATCGCCTGCGCGAAGTACAGCGGCGTCGAGGCGCTGGTCGCGTAGACGCCGACCGCCAGACGCGGGACGTCGACGCCCTCGGACACCATCCGCACCGCGACCATCCACGGGTCGGTGTTCGAGCTGAACTCGGCGATCCGCTTCGAGGCCGTCGGGTCGTCGGACAGGACCACGGTCGGAGGGCGGCCGGTGATCGTCTCGAGGATCTTCGCGTACGCGCGGGCCACCGTCTGGTCGGTGGCGATCACCAGGCCGCCCGCGTCCGGCATGCCACCGGTCCGCAACTGCGCGAGCCGGGTGTTGGCGGCCGTCAGCACCGCGGGAATCCAGTCACCGCTCGGGTCGAGCGCGGTGCGCCAGGCCCGCGCGGTCTGCTCGGCGTTCAGAGGTTCGCCGAGCCGGGCACTGAACTCCTCACCCGCGTTGGTGCGCCAGCGGGCCTCGCCCGAGTAGGCCAGGAACACGACCGGCCGCACGACGCCGTCCGCGAGCGCGTCGGAGTAGCCGTAGGCGTGGTCCGCCTTGGACCGCAGCAGTCCCTCGCGGTCCGGTTCGTACTGCACGAACGGAATGGCGCTGTCGTCGCTGCGGAACGGCGTTCCGGTCAACGCCAGGCGCCGGGTGGCCGGGTCGTAGGCCTCCCGGATCGCGTCGCCCCAGCTCTTGGCGTCGCCGCCGTGGTGGATCTCGTCGAGGATCACCAGCGTGCGCCGGTTCTCGGTGCGCGACCGGTGCCGGGCCGGATGCGAGGCCACCTGGGCGTACGTGACGACGACGCCGTGGTAGTCGGCGGAGGTCTGTCCGGTGGAGTTCGAGAAGTTCGAGTCCAGCGCGATGCCGAGGCGCGCGGCCGACTCGGCCCACTGGTGCTTGAGATGCTCGGTCGGCGCGACCACCGTCACCTGGTCCACGGTGCGGTCGCCGAGCAGTTCGGCCGCCACCCGCAGCGCGAAGGTGGTCTTGCCGGCGCCCGGGGTGGCCACCGCGAGGAAGTCTCGCGGCTTGGTTGCCAGGTACTTCGCGAGGGCGCGGCGCTGCCACGCTCGGAGGGTGGCGACGGGTGCGGGGGGTGTCTGTTCGGAATTACCCGTGAGCACTGTCGCTTCCGCTCCTTACTCGACCGCTGTCGTGGTCCGATGTTGTCCGATCCGCCGACGAGCCTAACCCTGAGGGCCGACCTTCTCCGCATCCAACGACCCGTCCGTGAGCGGTGTCGCAGCGTCGGACGCGACACAATTTCGCCGACACGGACACCACGATGGTGGCGCGGCGCGGGCGGTCAGGAATGCTGGACGCATCATGAGTGAGCCGATCCAGGGGCAGCACGCGGGCGAATCGTCCGACGTGCCGGTCGGCCAACCCGATGCCCCGCCCGAGCCACCGGGCGACGCGACCGGGACCGAATCCAGTCCTGCCGCCCCGGCCCGCGAGCGAGAATTTCGTCCCCTGCACACGGCGTGGCGGGTGGTCACTCGGACCGCGGGCAAGGCCTGGGGGGACTCGATCTTCGGCAAGGCCGCGACCGCGGCGTTCTGGCAGACCCTCTCGCTGCCGCCGCTGCTGCTCGGCCTGCTCGGCTCGATCGGATACGTCGGCGGCTGGTTCGGTCCGAACACCGTGAACATCATCGAATCGAAGATCATCACCTTCAGCCGCACGGCGTTCAGCGAGAACGTCGTCGACCAGATCATCTCGCCGACCGTCAACGACGTGCTCGGCCGCGGCCGGCCCGAGATCGTCTCGGCAGGCTTCCTGCTGTCGCTGTGGGCGGGGTCGTCGGCGATCTCGACGTTCGTCGACTCGATCGTCGAGGCGCACGGGCAGAAGGACGCCCGGCATCCGGTCTGGCAGCGGATCTTCGCCCTGCTGCTGTACGTGATGTTCCTGGTCGTGTCGGTGTTCGTGCTGCCACTGGTCGCGCTCGGACCGACCCTGATCGGCCGGGTGCTGCCGGAGTCCTGGCACGCGGTGGGCTCCCAGGCGGTCGACACTTTCTACTACCCCGCGGTGGGCCTGCTGCTGATCGTCGGGCTCACCACGCTCTACAAGGTCGCCCTGCCCAAGTCGCTGCCGTGGCATCGCCTGCTCGGCGGTTCGCTGCTGGCGGGCGTGTTCTTCATGGCGGCCAGCGCCATCCTGCGCCGGTACCTGACCTGGGTCACCGGCACCGGCTACACCTACGGGGCGCTGGCGACCCCGATCGCCTTCCTGCTGTTCACGTTCTTCCTCGGCTTCGCGGTGGTTCTCGGCGCCGAGTTCAACGCGACCATCCAGGAGTTCTGGCCGGCCCGAGCCACCCGGATCGAGCAGATGCGCGAGTGGCTGGCGGCGCAGGCCGCGACCGCAACGCCGGTCACCGCACCGATCGGGACCGTGACGAACCTGACCCGCAGGCTGGCGACGACCCCGATCCGCATCACCGGTCCGGAGCGGGGTCGCCACGAGGCACCCGAGAGCCACGTGCCTCCCGAGACGGAGGACACGGACGTGCCCGAGTCCGAGGACGCTGCCGAGTCGGTGCCGTCACCGCCAACGCAGATTCACTCGCCGGGGCGCAACCCCTCGTAGATCTTCTTGCACTCGGGGCACACCGGCGAACCCGGCTTGGCGGACTTGGTCACGGGGAACACCTCACCGCACAGGGCCACCACGTGGGTGCCCATGACCGCGCTCTCGGCGATCTTGTTCTTCTTCACGTAGTGGAAGAATTTCGGGGCGTCGTCGTCGGTGGACTCGTCGGTCGTGGTGTCGGGACGTTCCTTGGTCACAGTGCTCACCCGTCCATGATGACGCATTCCCGCCTTCCCCGGCGAGACCCGGTAGTGCAATCGCCGACCTCGAGTGGAAGGGTGGAGGCATGGCACAGGGTTCGGGATTCCACCACGACGACGAGTCGGACGACGCGTCCCGGAACCCGATCCTCATCACGGATGCGGCCCAGTCCTTCGAGGAGCAGCAGCGCGCCCGGATCCGCAAGTACACGATCCTGATGGCGATCCGCATCCCCGCACTCGTGCTCGCCGCCCTCGCGTACGGCGAGTGGCACAACGCCCTCATCAGCCTCGCGATCATCGGAGTGTCCATCCCGCTGCCGTGGATCGCGGTGCTGATCGCCAACGACCGTCCGCCGCGCCGATCCGACGAGCCTCGCCGCTACGATCCCGAGCGGCCGACTCGTCCCGCAATCGATTCACCGGGGCGGCGCACGATCGAGGGCTGATCCGCCGCGCCTGTAAGACTGTCCGCGTGAACCGCGAACTGCTCTCCCTCTGCGGCCCGCTGCGCGAGGCCCTGCACCGAACCGAGTACAACGCCGACGCCCTGCTCGACACGCTCGGAGAGGACGCGCACGCGGCACTGGGCCGTGGCGAGCCCGTCCCGGTACGTCGCGCCACCCGCGACGCCGGTGAACTGGGACTGCTGGCCCGACTGTTCCTGCTCGGCGACGACTGCCCCGCGACCGACGTCGCGGCCGCGCTCGCGCCGGTGGACCTCGATCACGCCGTCGCCGCCGGACTGCTCGAACGCGACGGCGCCCTCGTACGCGCCGCGCTCGACCTGCGGCCGATGGACCTGGGCCAAGGCAACAACTGGGTGCTCTCCGACCTCGACGGCAGCATGCGACCGCGCACGACGGCCCCCGACCACGTGCTCGGCGTGGGCCACGCGTCGCTCTCGCTGCTGCGGGGTACGCCGACCGCTGCGACCGGCTCGGTCCTCGACATCGGCACCGGTTGCGGCATCCAGGCCCTGCACGCGACGGGCTACGCGCAGTCGGTGACCGCCACCGACATCAACCTGCGCGCGCTCGACCTGTCGGCGGCGACCTTCGCGCTCAACGAGGTCGAGGTCGAACTGCACTCCGGCCCGTGGTTCGACCCGGTCGCGGGCAGGCGCTTCGACCGCGTCGTCGCGAACCCGCCGTTCGTGGTGGGCCGGGCGCGGGTCGAGCACACCTACCGGGACTCCGGTCTCGACCTCGACGGCGCCAGCGAACTGATGATCTCCCGGGCGGTCGACCATCTCGAGCCAGGCGGCACCGCCTCGATGCTGGCGTCCTGGCTGCACGTCGACGGCGAGGACTGGCGCTCGCGGGTCGCGTCGTGGCTGCCCGCGCACGGGGTGGATGCGTGGATCGTGCAGCGCGACGTCGCCGATCCCGCCCTGTACGTCGGCACCTGGATGCGCGACGCCGGTCTCGACCCGCGCGATCCGGCGACCGCAGCGCAGGCCGAGGCGTGGCTGGCGCACTTCGCCGAGAACGACGTCGAGGGCATCGGCTTCGGCTTCGTCTACCTGCGCCGCACCGACGAGGCCAGCGACGTGCTGGCCGAGGACCTGCGGCACGGCTACAGCGATCCGCTCGGCGACGAGGCGCTCGGCTACTTCGACCGGGTCGCGTGGCTGCGCGAGCGTGACGTGCTCGAGAACCGGTTCGTGGTGGCCGCGTCCACCGCGCTCGAACGGGTGTACCTGCCCGGCGACGAGGGCTGGCGTCAGGTGGTCGCGCGGGTGCACCGCGGCGACGGGCCCGCCTGGCAGCACGAGGTGGACGACCTGGCAGCGGCGCTGCTCGGCGGAATGCGGGCCGACGGGCTGGTGTTGAACGAGCTGGTCGAGCTGCTCGCCGCCGCGCACGGCGAGGGCGCCGAGCAGCTCGTCGAGGCTTCCGTGCCACTGGTGCACTCCCTGGTTCGGCACGGGCTGGTGTTGCCGGCCGATCTCGCGCCCGCCGGGTAGTTCCGGGCTCGTTCCCGGCCCGGTGTCTTCTCAGTAACTTCTCAGGACCGGCATCGCAAAAGTGCAGGTCAAGCGCATTGTGACGCAGGTCGCCCGGGAACTTTGGCCGGTGGTGTGGCGTTGAGCCTAATGAGACACCACCGATGAGGAGGCAGGTCATGACGAGCCCCACCACCACCCGCCGAGCGCGTCCCAGCGCCGAGGATCTGGACGCCCAGAGCCCCGCTGCGGACTTGGTTCGCGTCTACCTGAACGGGATCGGGCGCACCGCGCTGCTGACCGCCGCGGACGAGGTCGAGCTCGCGAGGCGGATCGAGGCGGGCCTGTACGCCGCGCATGTGCTCGAGACCGGCAAGCGGCTGACCGCCGCGAAGAAGCGCGACCTGGCGACCGTGGTCCGGGAGGGCCAGTCGGCGCGCAGCCACCTGCTCGAGGCGAACCTGCGGCTCGTGGTGTCGCTCGCGAAGCGCTACACCGGCCGGGGCATGCCGCTGCTGGACCTGATCCAGGAGGGCAACCTGGGTCTGATCCGCGCGATGGAGAAGTTCGACTACGCCAAAGGCTTCAAGTTCTCCACCTACGCCACCTGGTGGATCCGGCAGGCCATCACGCGCGGCATGGCCGATCAGTCCCGCACCATCCGGCTGCCCGTCCACCTCGTGGAGCAGGTCAACAAGCTGGCCCGGATCAAGCGTGAGCTGCATCAGCAGCTCGGCCGCGAGGCCACCGACGACGAGCTGTCGAGCGAGTCGGGCATCCCGGTCGCGAAGATCGCGGACCTGCTCGACCACAGCCGCGACCCGGTGAGCCTGGACATGCCGGTGGGCAGCGACGAGGAGGCACCCCTCGGTGACTTCATCGAGGACTCCGAGGCCACCTCGGCGGAGAACGCGGTCATCGCCGGGCTGCTGCACAGCGACATCCGCAGCGTGCTGTCCACTCTCGACGAGCGCGAACAGCAGGTGATCCGGTTGCGGTACGGCCTCGACGACGGCCAGCCTCGCACCCTCGACCAGATCGGCAAGATCTTCGGCCTCTCCCGCGAGCGGGTCCGCCAGATCGAGCGAGAGGTGATGGGCAAGCTGCGTCAGGGCGAGCGGGCCGACCGCCTCCGTTCCTACGCCAGCTGACCCCGCCCCAGACCGTGGGCCGGTGGCCTCCCCCTCGCCGCCGGCCCACTCCCTCATCGGGTGATGGGAACCATCGTTCGGCCCGACCGGCCGATGGTTCCCATCACCCGTTCTCGTCTCACCGCAGTCGGCGCGGACCGAAGTCCGCCCGGCTCGGCTCGGGGCCGATCCGAACCCGGGAGTCGGTGATCTCCGCGCCCGACGCGCTCGCGAGCACCGGCTCGCACACCAACTCGCGGACCTCCGGCAGGTCGTCGCCGAGCGCGGAGATCCGCTGCACCAGCTCCACCAGCGCGGACTTGTCCACCTCGGGGGCGCTGCGGTAGCCGGACAGCAGCGGGGCCGCCTTCGGCGCGTCGATCAGCTCGGCCGCCTCGGCCTCCGTCACCGGCAGCACCCGGTACGCGCGGTCGCCGAGCAGACCCGAGATGACGCCGGCGAGCCCGAACGAGACGAGTGAACCGAACGACGGGTCGTCCTGTACGCCGATGGTGCAGCCGATGCCCTTGGTCGCCATCTTCTGCACGTGCAGCAGCGGCTCGCCGGACGCCTCCGCGAGGTCGCGATAGGCGGCGCGCACCGCGTCCGGGGTGTAGATGTCCAGCCGCACGCCGCCGAGGTCGGGGCGGTGCCGCCACTGCTCGCCGGTGGCCTTGACCGCGACCGGGAAACCCAGCGCCTCGGCGGCGGCGACGGCCTCGTCCTCCGAGTTCGCTGCCGCGAACTCCACGACGGCGATGCCGTAGCAGGCGAGCAGTTCGGACGCCTCGAAGTCGGTGAGCCAGCGACCCTCCCCGTCCCCCAGCCACGACTGCACCAGCGCCGCCGCGCGCTCGGCGTCGATGCCTGCCGGACGCACCACATTCGAACTCGGACGCACCTTCCACTGGGAGTACCGCCAGGCCCTGGCCAGTGCGAGCACGGCCCGCTCCGGGCCCGGGTAGGACGGCACCGACCCGCGGACCGGGCTGCCGTCGGGCCCGAGCACCGCGAGGACGTCCGGAATGCCTTCCGCGGCAAGGAAGGTCGTGACGATCGGCTTGCCGGTGTCGCGGGCGGCGTCGCGCAGCGCCTTCGCGTACGGTTCGGCTTCCATCGCGACCGGCGGCACGAACAGCGCGATCACCGAGTCGACCTCGTCGTCGGCGATCGCCGCGCTCACCGCACCCGCGAACTCCTCCGGGCTGGCCTGTGCGCGCAGGTCGACCGGATCGGCGACCGTCAGGCCCTCAGATCGGGCGGCGTCCGCTGCCAGCACGCCGAGCGCGGTCGAGTTGCCGACCACCGCGACTCGTGGGCCCGCGGGCAACGGTTGGTAGCCGAAAAGCACTGCGCAGTCGAAGAGCTGGTCGATCGAGCCGACCTGGACGACACCGGCCTGTTCGAACAGCGCGGAGACGATGGAGTCGTCGATCTCGACGCTGGTCGCCTTGAGCGCAGGCGGCACCGCGTGCCGGCCCGACTTGACCGCGACGATCGGCTTGTTGCGCGCCACCCGCCGGGCGATCCGGGAGAACTTGCGCGGGTTGCCGAAACTCTCCAGGTACAGCAGCACGACCTCGGTCTCGGGGTCCGAATCCCAGTACTGCAGCAGGTCGTTGCCGGACACGTCGGCGCGGTTGCCGGCGGAGACGAAGGTGGACAGTCCGAGCCTGCGCCGCGCGGCCTCGTCGAGGATGGCGATGCCGAGCGCGCCGGACTGGCAGAAGAATCCGACCCGGCCGGCGTGCGGCAGGGCGGGCGCGAGCGAGGCGTTGAGCCGGACCGCGCCGTTGGTATTGGCCACTCCCAGCGCGTTCGGCCCGACCAGCCGCATGCCGTGTGCCCGCGCGGCATGCACCAGCCGACGCTCGGAACTCACGCCGTCCGGGCCCGTCTCGCCGAACCCGGCGGACACCACGACCAGCGCCTTGACGCCCTTGGCAAGGCAGTCGTCGAGGACGGAATCGATCGCCTCGGCGGGCACCGCGACCACCGCCAGGTCCACGTCGTCGGGGATCTCGTGCACCGACGGGTAGGCGCGCACCCCGCGCACCGAACGATGCTCGGCGTTGACCGGGTAGACCGGTCCGGCGAATCCGGCACCGAGCAGGTTGCGCAGCACCGCGTTGCCGATCTTCGCACTGTCGGTGGAGGCGCCGATCACCGCGACCGACTGCGGGCTCAGCAGGTTGCGCACGCTGCGCGCCTCCGTGGCCCGCTCGCGCGCGTTGCGGACCGTCAGGAGCGCCTCGGTGGGGTCGATCGCGAAGTCGAGCCGCAGCACGCCGCCCTCGAAGCTGCGACTGACCTGGTACCCCGCCTCCCGGAACACGCTGACCATGTTGCGGTTCTCGGCGAGCACCTCCGCGACGAACATCGTCAGACCGTTCTCGGCGGCCGCGCCCGCCAGGTGCTCGAGCAGGATCGGGCCGAGGCCCCGGCCCTGGTGCGCGTCCGCGACGACGAAGGCGACCTCCGCCGAGTTGCCGTCCCCCACCTCGAGCAGCCGTTCGTACCGCCCGACCGCGATGATCTCGTCGCCGAGGACCGCGACGAAGGCCACCCGGTTGTGGTGGTCCACCGTGGTGAACCGCACCAGATCCCGGTTCGACATCGTCGGGTACGGCCCGAAGTAGCGGAGGTAGCGGGTCCGTTCGGACAGCTTGGCGTGGAACGCGACCAGCTTGTCGGCGTCCTCCGGACGGATCGGCCGCAGGTGCACCGCGCCGCCGTCGGCGGCCAGCACGTCCGCCAGCCAGTGCGCGGGGAACGACGGCTGCGCAGCCGATTCGCGTGCCGGCGTCTGCGTCGCCGACTCGGGTGCGACGGGTTCAGTCACGGGGGTCCTCCGGGTCCATGCCGAGCAACGGATAGCACGCCCGGCGGGTCGCGGTGATGGCCGCGTCCACCCGCACCAGCGCGCGGTCGAGGCCTTCGGTGCCGGTTTCCGGCGTGCCGCCCGGGCCGTCCCAGGGCAGGTAGGTCGGCTCGCCGCCGTCACTCATCGTCAGGGGCAGTTCGACATTCGGCGCCATCGCGGCGACTCGGTCCCGCCATTGCGACGGGATCGGCTGCGTGGGGACGAGTTCCCGGTCGAGGGCGGCGGCGATCAGGTGGGTCCAGGCCCGTGGCACCACCCGCACCAGTCCGTACCCGCCGCCACCGACCGCGATCCACCTGCCCTCCGCGTACCGGTCGGCGAGGTCGCGCATGGCCAGGAACGCAGCCCGCTGGCCGTCCACGGTCAGGCTCAGGTCGGCCAGCGGGTCCTCGCGATGACTGTCGACCCCGCACTGACTGATCACGATCTGCGGCCTGAACGCGGCGACCGCACCCGGCACGACGGCGTGAAAGGCCCTGAGCCACACCGAGTCCACCGTCCCCGGCAGGACCGGAAGGTTGATCGAGGTGCCCTCCCCCCGACCCGATCCGACCTCACTGGCCCATCCGGTGTTCGGCCACAGGGTCGCGGGATGCTGATGGATCGAGACGGTCAGCACGCGCGGGTCGCCGAGGAAGGCGTGCTGGACGCCGTCACCGTGGTGGGCGTCGACGTCGATGTAGGCGATGCGGTCGAATCCGTTGTCCAGCAGCCACGAGATGGCGATCGCCGCATCGTTGTACACACAGAACCCGGACGCCCAGTCCGCCATCGCGTGGTGCATTCCGCCGCCGATGCTCACGGCCCGGCGGGCCCGGCCAGCGGCGATCTCCCTGGCCGCGGCGAGCGAACCGCCGGCCAGGATCGCGCTGGCCTCGTGCATGCGCGGGAAGATCGGGTTGTCCTCGCTGCCGAGGCCGTGCGGAGCCTTGTCGCCCTCGGCCCGGGCATCGGCGAGACCCTGCACCGGCCCGCCGCCGGCCGCCTTCACCGCGGCGATGTACGCCGGAGTGTGGATTCGCAGCAGGTCGGCGTCGCTCGCGGGGTCGGGCCGCACCACTTCCGCACCCTCGATCAGTCCGAGTCCGCGCGCCAGCGACATCGTCAGGTCGAGACGGGTGGGATTCATCGGATGGTCGGCGCTCCACCGGTAGTCGAGGTACTCCGGGCTCCACACGACGACCCCGTCGGCACGACGGCGCAGACCGCCGGGGGTGGGACTGGACATCACGGTCATGAACTCACGCTACTGGCGGGTGCCGGGAACGCGCGAGCCGCGCACGGTGTTGAGAGGTGCAGGGTGGCGTCGCACGAGTGGCGCGCCGATTCGAGGACACATCTAGGTAGAATCGTGCGAGACGAAGGGGTGTGAGCGTGAAGGATCTGGTCGACACCACGGAGATGTACCTCCGGACGATCTACGACCTCGAAGAAGAAGGCGTTGTTCCGCTGCGCGCTCGGATTGCCGAGCGACTCGAGCAGAGCGGACCGACCGTGAGCCAGACGGTGGCCCGGATGGAACGCGACGGGCTGCTGCTCGTCGCGGGAGACAGGCATCTGGAGCTGACGGACAAGGGTCGCGACCTGGCGGTCGCCGTGATGCGCAAGCACCGGCTCGCCGAGCGGTTGCTGGTCGACGTGATCGGCCTCGACTGGGACCAGGTACACGCGGAGGCCTGCCGTTGGGAGCACGTGATGAGCGAGGAGGTCGAGCGGCGCCTGGTCGAGGTCCTCGACAACCCGACCACCTCGCCGTACGGCAACCCGATTCCGGGTCTCGCACAGTTGGGTCTCAAGCGCCCGACTGACAACGGCGAGACGCTGATCCGGCTCACCGACGTGCCCCAGGGCACCCCGACCGCAGTGGTCGTGCGGCGGCTGGCCGAGCACGTGCAGTCCGATCCGGAGATCATCGGCCGGCTCCGCGAGGCGGGCGTGGTTCCGGATGCGCGCGTGACGGTGGAGACGAAGCCGGGCTGGGTGACCATCACCGCGTCCGGCCACGCCGGTATCGATCTGCCCGAGGAACTGGCCCACGCGGTCCAGGTCAAGAAGATCTAGCGGCGCATGCGACTTCTGGTCACCGGCGGAGCCGGTTATGTGGGAAGCGTGTGCGCGACGGTCCTGGTCGAGCGGGGCCACGAGGTCGTGGTCCTGGACGACCTGTCGACGGGTAACGCCGAGGCCGTCCCGGCGGGCGCGGAGTTCGTCGAGGGCGACGTCGCCGCGCTGGCGGGCTCCGTTCTCGGCAACGGCTCGTCCGGCCCCGGGTTCGACGGCGTCCTGCACTTCGCGGCGCAGTCGCTCGTGGGCGAGTCGGTCGTCGAGCCCGAAAAGTACTGGCGCGGAAACGTGGTCGCCACCCTCGCACTGTTGGAGGCGATGCGGGCGTCGGGCACTCCGAAGCTGGTGTTCTCGTCGACCGCCGCGACCTACGGCGAACCGGAGCGGACCCCGATCACCGAGGACGACCCGACCCGGCCGACCAATCCGTACGGGGCGACCAAGCTCGCCATCGATCACGCCATCACCTCGTACGCGAACGCGTACGGCCTGGCCGCGACCAGCCTGCGGTACTTCAACGTCGCGGGTGCGTACCGCGGCGCGGGCGAGAACCGTGTCGTGGAAACGCATCTCATCCCGCTGGTGCTGCAGGTGGCGCTCGGTCAGCGCGAGCAGATCTCGGTGTTCGGCACCGACTGGCCGACCCCGGACGGGACCGCGGTGCGTGACTACATCCACGTTCTGGATCTCGCGGAGGCACACCTGCTCGCGTTGACCAAGGCGACGTCGGGTGTGCACAGCATCTACAACCTGGGCAGTGGCGCCGGTTTCAGTGTGCGCGAGGTCATCTCGGCATGTCAGCGGGTCACCGGACTGCCGATCGCGGTGCAGGACGCGCCCCGTCGGGCGGGCGATCCGGCGGTCCTGGTGGCGTCGAGCGAGAAGGCGATCGCCGAACTCGGCTGGCGGCCCGAGCGCACCGACCTGGACGTGATCGTCGCCGACGCGTGGACGTATCTGCAGGAGCTCGGGGACCGCTCGCACGCGGCCCGTCGCGACTGACGGTTCGTTCGCCGAAAGGGACCGCACGACCACCGCGCCGTGCGATGCTGCAGGCCGTCCGCCGAGCGATCCACACGATCGCCGGCGGACGGTCCGCATCCGTCTCCGGCAAAGGTACGTTCCATGGCGCCCTCCCCCACCCGCCGCCGATCCTCGCGCGCACTCCTGATCGCGGCGTTGCTGCTGGCACCCCTGACCCTGGCCGCCGCACCGCAGGCACTGGCCTCGTCGGCAGGCTCGACCGGGTCGGCGGGGTCCTCCGCCGACGACCGGCTCACCGGTGCGCACGATCCCGCCTGGATGGGGCGGCTGCCCGACGACGCGAGCCTGGCCTCGCTCTCGATTCCCGGCACCCACGACACCATGACCGCCGGCGCCTCGCCCGTCGCGCAGACCCAGGACGCGACGCTGCCCGAGCAGCTCGGCGCGGGGGTGCGCGCGCTCGACATCCGCACCCGGCACTTCCGGGACTCCTTCGCCATCCACCACGATCTCGAGTACCTGCACGCCAACTTCACCGACGTCGTCCGCCAGGTCACCGACTTCCTCGTCGCGAACCCGAGCGAGACCGTGCTGATGCGGCTCAAGAGCGAGTACACCGAGGCCGAGAACACCCGTACCTACCAGGACACCCTGAACTGGTACGTCAACGACAACCCCGACACCCGCGACCTGCTGCGCACCCACCTGTGGACGCCGCCCGCCGGGTACGACGGGTCGATTCCGACCCTGGGCCAGACCCGCGGCAAGATCGTCGTCCTGCAGAACTTCACGGCGACCACCGAGTACGGACCGCGCTGGGGCGGCCCCTACACCGACATCCAGGACGACTACGCGCTGTCGGGACTGGCCGACGTCTCGCGGAAATGGGGCCAGGCCCGCGCGCAGTTCGAGCGGTCCCGCGTCGGCGCGCCGGGAACGCTGTTCGTCAACCACCTCAGCGCGACCGCGGCGGATGCCGGCGCGGTGGCCGGCGGCGCGCTGCCCGTCACGATCGCGGACGGGGCCGTCGGCGTGATCGGTATGAACGCGCGCGCACTGAGCTTCCTGGCCGACGCCGGCGGCCGCACCGGCGTCGTCATGACCGACGTCCCGACCGCCGAGCTGGTCACCGAGATCATCGCGCACAACGACTTCCGCTGATCCTCGGGCGACCGGCCGGGTGGCGGTCACCGTGGCCTCCGGGGTGGCATCCGAGCGCCGATCCGTGCGGCGATCTCGCGGCCGGTGGTCGCGAGATCGCAGACCGACTCTGGCCGGATTCCCGACTGCAGTGCGTCGTCGAGCAGGGACGCGAGTCGGTGGTCCGGGTTCGCGCGTAACGCGGCCGTGAAGGCGATACCCGCCATCGGGCCGTCACCCCTGACGTAGGCGCTGAACCCGAGCAGCGCGGCCGCCTCCGCCCGGTCGGGGTCCGGGAGCGCCCGGGCCAGCGCGATCCACAGCTGTTCGGCGGCGTCGGCCTCGTCGGTGACCGCGAGGGAGAGCAGGGCGTCGCGAACCCGGACGTCGGCCAGCGCGAGGGCCAGTTCGACGATCTCGTCGTCGGTGGGGATCACGGCCGACGCGCGGTCCGCGATCCGGCCCAGCACGAACTCGAGCCTCACCCGTCGGTTCGGCGGGGCCTGCGCACACCCGGCGTCACGCGACCGCGCGATCAGCGCGGCCAGGCGCGTCCGGTCGCGTGCCGGATCGGGGTCGAGGACCGCCTCGAGTTCCTCACGGGAATCCCGGATCGCCCTGCCGCCCAGCACCTGGGCGGCCGCCACCTCCGACGACGAGGGGTCCGGCAGCACGCCACGACTCGAATCACCGAGCAGGCCCCGCCAGCGCTGCGCGGCGGCGATCTCCGCGAGCGCGTGGGCGCCGATCAGCGGAATCTCGTACTCGGCCAGGCACGCGCCCAGCTCGTCGGCCAGCGCGTTGTGGACGCCACGCCGGCCTGCCCGGTCGTCGACCACGACCGCGACGACCGAGTCGACCTCCCCGCGGGCGCAGACCAGCGCGATCCGATCGAGCCCGTCGCGGTCGGCCGGGCCGATCCCGCCGGACGGCAGGTCGTGCCGCATGACTGCGCGGACGACGGACGGGTCGCCGCCGCCGAGGCAGACCGCGACGAGTGAGCGCCGCGGCCGGAATCCGAGCAGCGCGGGAATCGCCGCGATCAGGTCGCCGGGATCGCTGATCCGGACCGGGCGGTGCGCGTCGGGGAGCGGGTTGGGATGCATGGTTGCCATGCACGAACAGTGCGGCGACCCGCCGTCACGCCCGAACACCGTTCCTGGGCCGACGCGCGGGCCTGTGGACGGACCGGCGACGGTGTCCACAGATCCGGGGCGGGCCTGGACAATTCAGGCCGCGCGGACTTTCTGCACCGCCTCGGTGAACACCTGGTCGAGGGTCGCCGAGTCCGGCTTGCCCGCACCGAACGACATGTACGTCGCCGATACCCGCACGTCGCCGACCTGCCCGACGAGGGTGAGCATCGACTGCTTCACCTCGGCGCCGGACTCGCCGGACGTCACCGTCTGCCGCATCGCCGCCGTGTCGTCCGCGTCGATCGGCGGGCCGGGCAGGATCTTGGTGGTGACGTGGGCGGTCGCGCCGTCCTTCGTGGTGGTCACGTCGAGGCACTGCCCGATCTCCGCCTTCCTGGCGGCGAGCGGGCGGTCCACGCGGGTCAGTTCGACGGTGACAGTTGCCCGCTTGTCGTTGTCGGTGCCGACGATCATCGCGGTGGAGTCCGGGCCGTAGTCCTGCGTCGGCGGTTTGCAGCCGGCCGGCTCCACCTTGGCGCCCGCGGGGATGCCGCCGAGGTCCGCCGCGGCCTGCGCGACGGCCTGTGGCGACAGCACTATCGCCTGGTAGGGCGCCGGGAAGTCGGCGGGGGTGAGCAGCATCGAGTCCAGCGACGCGGCGATCCGGGCGGTCGTCCCGTCCGCCGAGGCGGCAGGCTCCGCGACGCCGGACACCGACGACGAACACCCGGCCAGCGACAGGGTGAGCACGGCGAGACCGGCGACCAGGGTGCGGCGTTTCAACGTCAGTCCTCCAGAGCTCACAGGGCGTACCTCCCCCACTGTGCCACCACGGCGGTCGCGGCCACCGCAGGCCGCGGCCAGGTGTCGCCTTCCCGCT
Organism: Rhodococcus sp. NPDC059234; assembly: GCF_042754225.1. Taxonomy (NCBI): domain Bacteria; kingdom Bacillati; phylum Actinomycetota; class Actinomycetes; order Mycobacteriales; family Nocardiaceae; genus Rhodococcus; species Rhodococcus sp. NPDC059234. The sequence continues at coordinate 10,952 of NZ_JBHZAH010000048.1, read as the reverse complement.
CCGGGAACTTCCGCACCGGGCCGGCCGTTTCGCTGTCGGCGCAATCATCGCGTGTCGGGAATGAACGCCGCCGCACGCCATGTTTTCCCAGTAGCGGGCATGGGTGTGACGGGGTGCACGCCCTCTCGGCCGGTGAGGGACACTGGACGGGAACGAAGTATGCGAAGGGGTCACGATGGACGATCAGTCGAGGATGTACGAGCTCGAGTTCCCGGCGCCGCAGGTCTCTGCGAGCGACGGACGCGGGCCGGTACTCGTGCACGGGCTGGAAGGTTTCTCCGACGCCGGGCACGCGGTCAAGCTCGCCACCACCCACCTGCGCGAGAGTCTCGAGTCCGAACTGGTCGCGTCGTTCGCGGTCGACGAGCTGATCGACTACCGCTCGCGTCGGCCGACGATGACCTTCAAGGCCGATCACTTCTCCGACTACGACGAGCCCACGCTCAACCTGTACGCCCTCAAGGACACCGCGGGAACGCCGTTCCTGCTGCTCGCAGGTCTCGAGCCCGACCTGAAGTGGGAGCGGTTCACCACCGCGGTGCGACTGCTCGCCGAGCAGCTGGGGGTGCGCCGGACCATCTCGCTCGGCGCGATCCCGATGGCGGTGCCGCACACCCGGCCGCTCGGCGTGACCGCGCACTCGACCAACAAGGACCTGATCGGGGAGAACCAGAGCTGGTCGGGCGAACTGCAGATTCCGGGCAGCGCCTCGGCCCTGCTCGAGCTGCGGATGGCCCAGCACGGACACGAGTCGATGGGGTACTCGGTGCACGTGCCGCACTACCTCGCCCAGACCGACTACCCGGCCGCGGCGGAGACCCTGCTCGAGAACCTCGGCGAGATCGCCGACCTGGAACTGCCACTGGCCGCGCTCGGCGAGGCCGCCGCCCGCGTGCGCGAGCAGGTGGACGCGCAGATCACCGGGAACGACGAGGTCCAGTCCGTCGTGCAGGCACTCGAGCGCCAGTACGACAGCTACGTGGCGGCGCAGGAGCAGCAGTCCACGCTGCTGGCCGGTGACGCGGAACTGCCCAGCGGCGACGAGCTCGGCGCGGAGTTCGAGAAGTTCCTGGCAGAGCTCGGCCAGGAGGGCAAGGACGGCGGCACCGAGCAGGAGCTGTGATTCCGTTTTACAGTTACCTCGCGCGGAGGGAACCCGAACTATACGATCGTCCAAATCATTAGCTCGGTGGGTCGGTCCGAGGACAGTCGGGCCGGCCGGCGACAGGAGTCGACATGAGTGCAGGACGAAAGCGCACCTTGCGCACGGTGCCCGACACCGAACCCCGCCTCGTCTTCCGGACCGTGCACGGCTACCGCAGGGCGGTCCGTATCGCCGGCGACGGTCCGCCGCTGCTCCTCATCCACGGAATCGGGGACAACTCCTCGACGTGGAACGAGGTCATCCCCCACCTCGCGAAGAACTTCACCGTCATCGCCCCCGACCTGCTCGGACACGGGCGGTCGGACAAGCCGCGCGCCGACTACTCGATCGCCGCGTACGCGAACGGCATGCGGGACCTGCTCACGGTGCTGGGATTCGACAGGGCCACCGTGATCGGGCACTCCCTCGGCGGCGGGGTGGCGCTGCAGTTCGCCTACCAGTTCCCACAGATGATCGAGCGGCTGATCCTGGTCGCTCCCGGCGGGGTCACCAAGGACGTCAACCCGGCGCTGCGGTTCGCGGCACTGCCCGTGGCCAACCAGGCGCTGCGGCTGCTGCAGGTCCCGGGCTGTACGAGCGCGCTCGCACTCGCAGGCAAGGTCGTCGACCAGCTCTACCGCGGCCCGTTCAAGTCGATCGCGATCTTCCACGATGCGCCCGACCTGGTGCGGGTGCTCAGCGACCTGCCGGACCCGACGGCGCGCGAGGCGTTCCTGCGCACCCTGCGCGCGGTGGTCGACTGGCGGGGGCAGGTGGTCACCATGCTCGACCGCTGTTACCTGACCGCCCGGCTCCCGGTCCAGATCATCTGGGGCGAGCGTGACGCCGTCATCCCGGTCAGCCACGCCTATCTCGCCCACTCGGCGCTGCCGGATTCACGGCTGGAGATCTTCGAGGGCAGCGGCCATTTCCCGTTCCACGACGATCCGATCCGCTTCCTGCGCGTCGTCGAGGAGTTCATCGCCACGACCGCGCCGATGGAGTTCGACCCGGCGGCCTGGCGGCAGATGCTGCTCGACGGTGTCGGCGAGGCCCAGATCACCGGCACCACGGACACCCGCGAGGCCGTCCTCGGCGCGATGGGGGCGGACGAGCGCAGCGCCACCTGACGCCGATCGCGGCAGCTGAGGCATCTCACATAGCCTGTATCGGTGCTCCTCACCGACCTCGTCCCCGCCAGCCCCGATGCCGACTCGCTCTTCGACGCCTTCGCCGGGTGGGCGAGCGATCGAGGCCTGACGCTGTATCCCGCGCAGGAGGAGTCGCTGATCGAGGTCGTCTCCGGTGCCAACGTCATCCTGTCCACCCCCACCGGGTCCGGGAAGTCGATGGTCGCGATCGGCGCGCATTTCGCGGCACTCGCGCAGGGCCGCCGCACCTTCTACACCGCGCCGATCAAGGCACTGGTGAGCGAGAAGTTCTTCGCCCTCTGCGAGGTGTTCGGCGCGGAGAACGTCGGCATGATGACCGGCGACGCCTCGGTGAACTCGTCCGCCCCGATCGTGTGCGCGACCGCCGAGATCGTCGCGAATCTGGCGCTGCGCCAAGGCGCGGACTCCGACATCGGCCAGGTGGTGATGGACGAGTTCCACTACTACTCCGAGCCGGACCGCGGCTGGGCTTGGCAGGTCCCGCTGATCGAGCTGCCGCACGCCCAGTTCCTGCTGATGTCCGCGACCCTCGGTGACGTGTCGTTCTTCCAGCAGGACCTGACCCGCCGGACCGGCCGGCCGACGACGGTGGTCGGCGGGACGGAAAGGCCGGTACCGCTGACCTTCTCGTACGCGAAGACCCCGATCGGGGAGACGATCGAGGAGCTCGCGACCACCAACCAGTCCCCTGTCTACGTCGTGCACTTCACCCAGGCCGCGGCTCTGGAGCGGGCGCAGGCGCTGACCAGCGTGAACATGTCCTCCAAGGAGGAGAAGGCCGCGATCGCCGAGGCGCTCGGCGGATTCCGGTTCACCACCGGGTTCGGAAAGACCCTGTCCCGCTTGGTGCGTCACGGCATCGGCGTCCACCACGCCGGGATGCTGCCCAAGTACCGGCGGCTGATCGAGAAGCTCGCCCAGGACGGCCTGCTGAAGGTCATCTGCGGCACCGACACCCTCGGCGTCGGCATCAACGTGCCGATCCGCACGGTGCTGCTGACCGGGCTGACCAAGTACGACGGCACCCGCACCCGGCACCTGCGGGCGCGTGAGTTCCACCAGATCGCCGGCCGCGCGGGCCGCGCGGGCTACGACACCATGGGCACCGTCGTGGTGCAGGCGCCCGAGCACGAGATCGAGAACTACCGCATGGTCGCCAGGGCGGGCGACGATCCGAAGAAGCTCAAGAAGATTCAGCGCAAGAAGGCTCCGGAGGGCTTCGTCTCGTGGGGCGAGCCCACCTTCGAGCGCCTGGTCGCCGCGTCGCCCGAGCAGCTGGTCTCCCGCTTCCGGGTGTCGAACTCGATGCTGCTCAACGTGATCGCGCGTCCCGGTAACTGCTTCGACGCGATGCGCCACCTGCTCGAGGACTCCCACGAGTCGCGGCCGCAGCAGCGCAAGCACATTCTGCGGGCGATCGCGCTGTACCGCGGGCTGCTGCAGGCCGGTGTCGTCGAACAGCTCGACGCCCCCGACGCGGACGGCTCGTGGGCTCGGCTGACGGTGGACCTGCAGCAGAACTTCGCGCTGAACCAGCCGCTGTCGCCGTTCGCGCTGGCGGCGATCGAGCTGCTCGACGCGGAGGCCGTCACCTACGCGCTGGACGTGGTGTCGGTGATCGAGTCGACGCTCGACGACCCGCGCCAGATCCTGATGGCCCAGCAGCACGCGGCCCGCGGCGAGGCGGTGCAGCAGATGAAGGCCGACGGCATCGAGTACGAGGAGCGGATGGAGCTGCTCGAGGACGTCACCTGGCCGAAGCCGTTGGAGGAGTTGCTCTTCCCGGCGTTCGAGACGTACCGCGGCGGGCACCCGTGGGTGGCGGAGTTCGCCCTGTCACCGAAGTCGGTGGTGCGGGACATGGTGGAGAAGGCGATGACCTTCGCCGAGCTGGTCAGCCACTACGGCCTGGCTCGCTCCGAGGGCCTGGTGCTGCGCTACCTGGCCGACGCCTACCGGGCGCTGCGCCAGACGGTGCCCGACTCCGCGCGCACCGAGGAACTCGAGGACATCACCGAGTGGCTGGGCGAGCTGATCCGCCAGGTGGATTCGTCGCTGCTGGACGAGTGGGAGCAGCTGACCAACCCGGGTGCGGAGTCCGACGACCAGCAGATCGCGTTCGGCGCCGACATCCCGCGCCCGGTCTCGGCGAACACCCGGGCGTTCACCGTGATGATCCGCAACGCCATGTTCAAGCGGGTCGAGCTGGCCTCCCGCCGACGGTGGGACCTGCTCGCCGAGCTCGGCGACGGGCTGGACGCCGACGACTGGGCCGACCTCATGGAGCTGTACTTCGACGAGTACGACGAGGTCGGCACCGGACCGGACGCCCGCGGGCCGCAATTGTTCACCGTCTCGGTCGAACCGGAGCTGTGGCGGGTACGGCAGACCCTCGCGGACCCCAACGGCGACCACGGCTGGGCGCTGCTGGCCGAGGTCAACCTCGCCGAGTCGGACGCCGCGGGCGAGGTCGTCTTCGACGAGTTCGAGGTGGTCGAGGGGTAGGCGGCCGACCCGAGCGTGGCCAGTCAGGTTGCCTGTGCGTCTCGCGAATCGAGCGCTTCCGCACGGATCCTGCGATACCCCGTCCACCGCCATGCGGCGTACCATCGCTTCGGGGCGCATGTCTGCCGAGAGGCCGGAGGATGCCGGATCGAGACGCGTGGTCGAGACTGCAGCAGGAGCCGCCGATCGGCGGTCTGTCGCGCCGACGATTCCTGCAGCTGGGCCTGGGGGCCACCGCGGTCGGCCTGGTCGCAGCCTGTTCCTCCGCTCCGAGTGGCACCCAGGCCGCGGGCGCGGTGGGTCCGGACTCCCGACAGGTACGCGACTTCGCCGCCGCACAGGAGCGGCGGTTCCCCGGGGGGAAGTCGGTCGCCAAGACGTTCGTCGCGGCTCCGACCGAGGTCGACGTCGGCGGCACCCGCACGACCGCGTGGCTCTACGACGGACAGCTGCCCGGCCCGATCCTGAGGGCGAATGTCGGGGACCGGGTCCAGGTGCGGCTGCGCAACGAGCTGCCCGACCCGACGACCGTGCACTGGCACGGTCTTGCCATCCGCAACGACATGGACGGGGTGCCCGACATCACCCAGCCCCCGGTCGGCGCCGGCGCCGAATTCGTCTACGAGTTCATCCCACCCGACCCGGGCACCTACTGGTACCACACGCACGGCGATCTGCAGCGTGGCCGCGGGCTGTACGGGGCGCTGATCGTCGACGATCCCCGGGCGCCCTCCGGCTACGACGCCGAGTTCGTCGTGGTGCTCTCCGACTGGCTGACCGACCGGACGCCGCAGCAGGCGTTCGACCGATTACGCAGCGGGGCAATGGAATCGGCCCCGATGACCTCGACCGCGCTGGGCGGGGACGCCGGAGACGTCCGCTACCCGCTGTATCTGCTCGGCGGCAGACCGCCCAACGACCCGACCGTGTTCACCGCCGGCCCGGGCCAGCGCGCCCGGTTGAGGCTGATCAACGCCTCCGACGACACGGCGTTCCGGGTCGCGCTCGGCGGGCACCGTCTCACCGTCACCGATTCCGACGGCTTCCCGGTCGAACCGGTCGACACCGGCTCGGTGCTGCTCGGGATGGGCGAGCGCTACGACGCGCTGGTCACCCTGCAGGACGGCGCGTTCCCGCTGGTGGCGGCCGCCGAGGGCAAGGGCGGGCAGGCCTTCGCGGTGGTCCGCACCGGATCCGGCGCCGCACCCGACCCTTCCGCCTCCCCCGACGAGCTCCGCGCGCCGCCGCTGACGGTCGCCGACCTGCGCGCCGCCGCGGCGGTCCGGCTGCCGACCCGGAATCCGGACGTGACGCTGGGCGCCTCCCTCGGCGGGACGATGAACACCTACACCTGGACGATCAACGGCGAGGCCTACCCGAAGTACACCCCGCTCGAGGTGCACTCCGGCGAGAGGGCGCGGATCGTCTACACCAACACGACGACGATGTACCACCCCATGCACCTGCACGGGCACACCTTCGCGGTCGCCCGGCCCGACGGCACCGGCCCCCGCAAGGACACCGTCATCGTGCTGCCCGGGCAGACCGTCGCCACCGATATCGACACCGACAATCCCGGGCAATGGATAACCCACTGCCACAACGACTATCACCTTGCCGCCGGGATGGCGACGATCGTCTCCTATCAGGCCTGACCCGATTCCGGGCCGGCGCCGATCGCGGACGGCTCAGTTGGGGCCGTAGCTGTCCTGCTTGGGGCCGTAGTCCCCCTTCGGTCCGTAGTCCCCCTTCGGCCCGTAGCTGTCCTGCTTCGGGCCGTAGTCGCTGCGCTTGGGACCGATCTGCGTGGTGGGAGCCGGCGCCGGCGGCGCCACGGGAGCGGACTGCTGGACGACCGGCGGCTGCGTCGGGGCGGGGGCCGAGGGCTCGGGCTCCGGGACCCACTGCTGGGTGGCGGCCGGGGCCTCGGTCACCCGCGGGGCCTGCGTGGCGACCGGCGCGGCGGCAGGCGTCGTCGTCGGCACCAGGCCGGGCAGCGCGCCCGCGATCACCAGGTCGGCGGTGAGGTCGGATCCGGAGCGTGTGCCCGAGGCCACCGCCGAGTCCCCCACCCGAAGGTCGGTCAGTGCGTCGCCGCGTTCGGTGACGATGCGGGTGGTCGATGTCGTCCGCACCGTCGCCCGGGTGCGGTCGGCGGTCACGAGGACGAACGAACCACCGGAGATCGAGTCGACCGTGCCGGTCGTCGCCAGGAACTGTCCGGGCCCCGGCACCGGTGCGGCCGAGGTCGGGACCGGAGTCGTCGCCGCGACCGGCGCCGACTCCGTCGATCCGGACGAGCCGTACACGTATCCGCCGAACGCCCCGACGATCAGCGCGGCGACGGACGCACCCACGGCGATCACGGGCCCGCGCCGTGAGGGACGAGAACTGGGGCTCGGGTCCGGGCCGGGGTTGGCGTCGGGGTCCACCCGCGGGAACACGACGGTGGGTTCGGAGCTCATGTCATCCGGATACGACACGCCTGGGTCCTCCTGAATAGCTGGTCCGTTCGGACTGCCCGCCCGAGTTCACGACACCTGACCCCATCGGGCCGTCGCCTCGTGGCGTTACCGCATCGACGGCACGCCCGAGCCCAAGGTTCCCGAGAGGTCAGTCCTCGTTCGGGTGGTGGATCGGCTTCGCGAACCGCTCCCGGCGGTTCGACTGCTCACGCTTGGCCGCCTGCTGTTCCCGGATCCGCTTCTCGTCCTTTCGGACCGCCACCAGCGAAGCACGCTCGGCCCGCAGCCAGTCCGGCTGATCGGCGAGCAGCGCGTCGACCTGAGCGGTGGTCAGGGCGTCCGCGACGCCGCCACGTGCGAGTCCGGCGATGGAGACGCCCAGCTTGTCGGCGACGACGTTCTTCGGGTGGGGCCCGTCGGCGCGCAGGTCCTGAAGCCACTGCGGCGGGTTGGAGCGCAGCTCCGCGAGCTCCTCGCGGGTGACGACTCCGTCCCGGAACTCGGCGGGGGTCGCTTCGAGGTACACGTCCAGCTTCTTCGCGGCGGTGGCCGGCTTCATCGTCTGGGGTGTCTTCTGCGCACTCATGACCCCAGCCTATCGAGCGGTAGCCTGACCCAATGACCGAGCCCGCTGCACCCGCCCCGTTCCGGCTCGCGTACGTCCCCGGCGTGACCCCGTCGAAGTGGGTGCGGATCTGGAAGGAACGGCTGCCCGAGGTTCCGCTGGAACTCACCACGACGACGGCGACCGAGGCCGCGGCAGTGCTGCGCGACGGCGCCGCCGACGCGGGACTGGTGCGGCTGCCCGTCGACCGCACCGGCCTGAGTGTGATCGCGCTGTACTCCGAGACACCGGTGGTCGTGGTGCCGAAGGACCACCTCGTCACCGCGGCGGATGCGGTCACGGTGGCCGACCTGGCCGCCGAGGTCGTGCTGCATCCACTCGACGACGCGCTGGACTGGGAGACGTTGCCTGGCCTGCCCGCCGCGCAGCGGCCGGACACCACCGCCGACGCGATCGAACTGGTCGCCGCGGGCATCGGGGTGCTGGTGGTCCCGCAGTCGCTGGCCCGCCTGCACCACCGTAAGGACCTCACCTACCGGACCGTCACGGATGCGCCGGAGTCACCGGTCGCACTGGCCTGGCCCGAGGACGCGACCACCGAACTGGTCGAGGAGTTCGTCGGGATCGTGCGCGGACGCACCGCGAACAGCTCCCGGGGCCGCGGCGCCGACGAGCCGGCACCGAAGCGGACGGCGGCACAGAAGACCGCCGCCAAGCAGGCCCGCGCCGGACGGTCCGTCACCCCCGATCGACGAACCTCCAAGAGCGGTAAGCGGTCCGGGGGCCGCGGCAGGCGCTGAGTCAGCCCGCGGCCGAGCCCGGCGCCACCGACTTCACCAGCTCCGCCAGCCGCCCGAACTTCTCCGCCCGGCCGCTCGACGCCCGGTAGACGAGGCCGATGGTGCGGCCCGGCGCGGGTGCGGCGAACCGCGCGGTCTCGAGGTCGCCGCGGGCGGTCTCCACCGCCACCGCCGACTCCGGCACCAGCGTCACGCCGAGTCCGCCCGCGACGCACTGCACGACGGTGGTCAGGGAGGTGGCCCGGGTGTCACCGGAGACGGGGTGCGCGTCCACCGACCGGCACAGGTCCAGCGTCTGATCGCGCAGGCAGTGCCCCTCGTCGAGCAGCAGCAGCGGCAGTTCGTCGAGCACGTCGGGGGCCAGGTCGGCGCGGCCGGCCAGCTCGTGCCCCGTCGGCACGACGACCACGAACTCCTCTGTGTACAAGGGTATTTCGACCATCCCGGGCGCCTCGGAGGGCAGTGCCAGCACCGCGACGTCGAGCGTCCCGGCGCGCAGGGCCTCGAGCAGTCGGGCGGTCTGGTCCTCGACCACCTGCGGCGTCACCGCCGGCATCTCGGTGCGCAGCGCGGGCAGCAACGCGGGCAGTACGTAGGGCGCGACGGTGGGGATCAGCCCGATGCGCAACGCGCCCGCGAGGGCGTCGCCGACGCCGGCCGCCGTTGCGACGAATCCGTCCGCCGCCTCGGCGATCACCTTCGCCTGCGCGAGCAGCGCGGAACCGGCGGGTGTCACGAGCACCCGCCGGGTGCTGCGCTCGATCAGCTGCACCCCGAGGCCGTTCTCGAGCGCGGCGAGCGCCTGCGAGAGTGTGGATTGGCTCACACTCAATCGCGCTGCAGCGGTGCCGAAGTGGCGATACTCGGCCACCGCGACGAAGGCACGCAGCTGCGAGAGTGTCGGCTGATAAGTCTGATCGGACATGCTTATCAGTATAGTGACATCTATCGCCTTTACCTTTTGAAGGGATTCAGGCACTATGGAGTCGTACCGAAGAACGCCGGTCGCGGAGCTACTCAGTCCAGCCCCGCACGACCCGTTCGGCGGCCCCTCGACAATCCAGCGCTCGCCCGCCAGGCGGCGCTGTGCGCGAAGAGATTTCGAAGTCACCAACTAGGAGGACGACACAACATGGCTCTGCTGACCATCGGCGACCAGTTCCCGGCATACAACCTGACCGCCGTGATCGGTGGCGACCTGTCCAAGGTCGACGCCAAGCAGCCCGACGACTACTTCACCACGGTCACCAGCGACGACTACGCCGGCAAGTGGCGCATCGTCTTCTTCTGGCCCAAGGACTTCACCTTCGTGTGCCCCACCGAGATTGCCGCCTTCGGCAAGCTCAACGACGAGTTCGCGGACCGCGACGCCCAGGTGCTCGGCGCCTCGGTCGACAACGAGTTCGTGCACTTCCAGTGGCGTGCACAGCACGAGGACCTGAAGACCCTCCCCTTCCCGATGCTCTCGGACCTCAAGCGTGAGCTGGCCGAGGCCACCGGCGTCCTGAACGCCGACGGCGTCGCGGACCGCGCCACCTTCATCATCGACCCGAACAACGAGATCCAGTTCGTGTCCGTGACCGCCGGCTCCGTGGGCCGCAACGTCGACGAGGTCCTGCGCGTCCTCGATGCCCTGCAGTCCGACGAGCTGTGCGCCTGCAACTGGAAGAAGGGCGACCCGACGATCAACGCCGGCGAGCTCATGTCCGAGGGCGTCTGACCCATGTCGGTCGACAACCTCAAGAACTCGCTTCCCGAGTACGCCAAGGATCTCAAGCTGAACCTGAGTTCCCTCGCGCGCTCGACGGAACTGAACGAGCAGCAGCTGTGGGGCACCTTCCTCGCCTGCGCGGCAGCCACCAAGTCGGCGACCGTGCTCCGCGAGATCGCGGAGGAGGCCGCGGACGTGCTGTCCGCGGAGGCCTACAACGCCGCCCTCGGCGCCGCGTCGATCATGGGCATGAACAACGTCGCCTACCGCGCGAAGAGCTTCCTCGGCGACGAGTTCGCTCAGGTGCGGATGGGCCTGCGGATGAACATCATCGGCAGCCCCGGCGTCGAGAAGGCCGACTTCGAGCTCTGGTCGCTGGCCGTGTCCACCATCAACGGTTGCCACGACTGCACCGCCGCGCACGACGCCGTCGTGCGCAAGGAGGGGCTCACCAAGGAGCAGGTCTGGGAGTCCGTCAAGGTCGCCGCGACCCTCCAGGGCGTGGCCCAGGCGATCGTCGCCAGCGAGACCCTCGCGTAAGTACGCAGCTTCGCTGCCTGTGCGCGCTGTGTATCCCGATCGGGGTACAC
>NZ_JBHZAH010000047.1:0-34891 GCF_042754225.1 Rhodococcus sp. NPDC059234 | reverse complement strand
GGTTGGCGTGTACTCGCCAACCGCGCACGGGCGCGGCGCCCCGGGTAGGGTCGGGTCATGTCGGTGACCTGGTCGGAAGACGTCGACGCCATCCTCGGGGGCGACCTCACCTGCGGTCTCGCCTGCCTCACCCAGGCGGGCGGGGCGGTCGTGACGACGGTGTCGCCGATCGGGCTTCGCGACCGCGAACGCGGCACGGTCGGCTTCACCACCTCGCTCGGCTTCGGCCGCAAACTCGAACGGATCAAGGACAATCCCCGCGTCGCGCTGGCGTACCACGCGCGCGAACACGGGGTGGGTGACGGCGACGACCCGCGGTTCGTCCTCGTGCATGGCGAGGCTCGATTCGACCCACACCCCGACCGCGCGACGCTCGACGAGATCGGCAAGAGCTCGGAGCCGTACCTGGGCGCGCAGCGGAGCGGACGTTTCTGGGACCGGTGGCTGCACTCGTACTACGAGGACCGGGTGCTGGTCACGGTGACCGCGACCCGGGTCGTCGCCTGGCCCTCGGCGACCGCGGAGGGTGAGCCCGAGGTGTTCGGCGCGCCGCTGCCCGACAGCGCGGCCGCGCCTCAGTCGCCACCGAAGAAGGGCACCGGCCCGCGGGTGGACGCGGTGCGGACCGGCGACCGTGCCTCGAGATTGCCGCACGTGTTGCTCGCCTACCGCGACGCGGATCGCTATCCGGTGATCGTGCCGGCCGGGGTGAGATCGGCCGGCGCCGCCGGCGTGCGACTGCGGGTGCCCTCCTTCGTGCCGCCGGGCGGCCGCCGGGCCGGGCTGCTCGCGCACTCCTACGGAGCCCAGCTCGTCGGTCTCGAGTCCCGCCAGAACACCGGGTGGCTCGAGGTCACCGACACCGGTGCGTTGTACGCGCCGCACACCGAGTCCGGGTTCCGCGCACCCGCGAACAAGACGATCCTGCTGCTGGCCAACGGTTTCCTCGCGCGGCGCGGGCTGGCAAAGGCCCGCAAGCAGGGGCGGGTGCAGGCACTGGGCTGAACCCGCCCGCCACGGTCAGCCCGTGACCGGCTCTCGGTCCAGCTTGCCCGCGAGCCGCTCGAGGTAGGCCACGACCTCGGCCTCCGGCTTGTCCGGCAGGCCGTACACGACCTCGGTGACGCCGAGATCCTCCCAGCGGGAGAGCTTCTCGGGCACGGGCTTGCGGTCGAGGACCACGATCCGCGGCGCGCCCTCGCGCCCGGCGTCGGCCCAGGCCTTGCGCAGCAGCAGCACATTGTCGTCGATGTCCTGCTCGATCGGGGTGGTCATCCACCCGTCGGCCGAGCGTGCGATCCACTTGAAGTTCTTCTCGTTGCCCGCCGCGCCGACGATCACCGGAACTCGCGGCTGCTGAACGGGTTTCGGCCACGCCCAGCTGGGACCGAAGTCGAGGAACTCCCCGTGGTACTCCGCCTCCTGCTGTGACCACAGCGCGGTCATGCCCTCGAGGTACTCACGCAGCATGGTGCGGCGCATGCCCGGCGGCACGCCGTGATCGGTCAACTCGTCGATGTTCCAGCCGTAGCCGACGCCCAGGACCACGCGGCCACCCGAGAGGTGGTCGAGGGTGGCGATGGTCTTGGCGAGCGTGATCGGGTCGTGCTCGACGGGCAGCGACACGGCGGTCCCGAGAGCGATCCGTTCGGTCACCGAGGCGGCGGTCCCCAGCGCCACCCACGGGTCGAGGGTGCGCATGTACCGGTCGTCGGGCAGGGACTCGTCCCCGGTCTGCGGGTGCGCGGCATCGCGGCGCACCGGGATGTGGGTGTGCTCCGGGACGTAGAACGAGTCGAATCCGGTTCGCTCCGCGGCCCGTGCCGCGGCGGCGGGCGTTATCCCCCGATCGCTCGTGAACAACGTGATGCCAAACTTCATCAATGTCTCCTCGCCCCGCGAACCGTCATTCCGATGTCGTGAAGACTAATTTCTGGACACCTGTTTATCAAGGTGTCCAGAACCGCTCGTCGCACGGGGCGGCACGGTGATTCGCGGCCGGGTCGAGCGCACCCCCTGGACGCTCGACCGGGCTCCGGACCAGGCCGGCCGGACCGTCCTGGTGACCGGCGCCAACTCCGGAATCGGCCTCGAGACGGCCCGCGCGCTGGCCCGCCTCGGCGCCCGCGTGGTCCTCGGCTGCCGCAACGAGGTCCGGGCCGAGGGCGCCCGCGCGGATCTCCTCGCGAGCGTCCCCGGCGCCCGCATCGAGATCCTGCGCGTCGACCTCGCCGACCTCGCGTCCGTCCGCGACGCCGCGACCCGGGCTCACGAGCGGTTCGACCGCCTGGACCTGCTGGTCGACAACGCCGGCCTGATGCGCTCGCCGCGCACGGTCACCGCCGACGGCTTCGAGGCGAACCTCGGCACGAATTTCCTCGGCCACTTCGCGTTGACCGGGCTGCTGCTCGACCTGGTCGAGGCCGCGCCGTCCGGGCGGGTCGTCACCGTGGGCAGCCTCGCCCACCGGTTCGGCCGGATCCACTTCGCGGACCCCCAGCTCGCATCGCATTTCACCGTCGCGAAGGCGTACGCCCAGTCGAAGCTCGCCGAGGTCATGTTCGCGCTCGCCCTCGACCGACGGCTGCGCGCATCGCGGGCCCGGTCGATCTCGGTCGCCGCCCATCCCGGCGGCAGCCGCACCGCGGTACTGCGCGACCAGAATGCGCTTCTCCGCCTCGGGATCAGCTCCCGGATGCGGGCGTTGACCACCAGACTCGTGCAGGAGCCGGCGGCCGGTGCGCTGCCGATCCTGCGTGCGGCGACCGATCCGTCGGTGGCCGGCGGCGACTACTACGGTCCCGGCGGACTGCTCGAACTGACCGGACCGCCCGCCCCGGCGGGCATCGCCCGCCGGGCTCGGGACGGCGCGGACCAGGATCGGCTGTGGGCGCTCGCCGAGGGCCTGACCGGGGTCCGTTACGGGCGCATCTCGTAGCTGCCGTCGTACGCGACGACCTGATCCCACACGCGGCCGAACCGCTTCTCGTCCACGACCGGCTTGCGCACCGCCGCGAGCGCCCAGTCCTGCTGCGCCTGGGTGGACGACGGCTTCCCGTGCAGGCCAATGGCGTAGCCCGAGAAGTCGCGGACCTGGAAGTCGAAGATCTGGTCGACGAGATCGAGGTCGAGGCCCGTGTTCTCGGCCTGTTCGAGAACCAGCTGGCCGTACACGACGAGCGAGAAGAGGTGACCGACGTTGAGCATGAAGTCGAGGTCCTTCTGCTGCGCGGCGTCCGGTGCCGCGGTGGTCAGCAGTTCCTTCAGCGCCTTGGCCTGCTCGTAGAAGCGGACCACGTTGGGCACGTCGCCGAACCGTTCGTACACCTTGGTCCAGTCGTGGAACTGGACCTTCGCCGCGCCGCGGGTCGGACCCTGATTCCAGAAGAACTCGTCGTCGGCAGCGTCGAGCCGGGTGCCGATCTCGGGGTACTCGGCGGCGTTGAAGAGGTAGCTGGGCAGGAACTTGAGGATCAGGCCGACGTTGACGTGGACGGTGCCCTCGAGTTTGGGGAGGCAGCCGATCATGCCGACGGCCTCGCGGAAGTAGGTGTTCTTCTCGTACCCCTTGGCCGCGATCACATCGTGCAGCAGCGCGACGACTCGCTCGCCCTCCGAGGTGACCTTCGCCTTGGTCATCGGGTTGAAGAGCAGGTAGCGGCGGTCGTCGAGGCTGGCGCTGCGGAAGTAGTCGACGGCACGGGCGCTGAACTGCTTCATCGCGATCGTCCGCGTGTAGGCGTCGACGAACGCCGCCCTCACGTGGGCGAAGTCGGTGACGGGGTTGCCGTAGAGAATCCGGTTGTGCGCGTGCGTGATCGCCTCGTAGAAGGCGTGTTCGGCGATGCCGATCGAGCCGGTGCACAGATTGAACTTGCCGACGTTGACGGTGTTCAGTGCCGCCTCGAACGCCTGCACCCCGGTGTGCAGGACGTCCTGCTCGCGGACGGGGTAGTCCTCGAGGCGGAAGGTGCTCACGTACATCTGGCCGCGCAGGATGTTGTCGATCAGGTGGTAGTTCGGATGCCGACTGTCCGCGACGAAGAAGACGTAACCGTCGGGACCCTCGATGTCGGTACGGCGACCGAAGACCGAGACCATGCCCGCGACGTTGCCGTTGCCGATGTAGTACTTGTCCCCCGTCACCCGGAACGCGACGCCCTCCTCCGCGGAGGGGGTGAGGAGCATGTCGGTCGAGTAGACGTCGGCACCGTGCTCGCGCTCGGAGAGGCCGAAGGCCATCACCCCGCCGTCGGTCAGCTCGCGCGCGGCCCGCTCCTTCGCGACGACGTTGTCGCTCATCCAGATCGGGCCCAGCCCGAGGATGGTGACCTGCCAGGCGTACCAGTAGGCCAGGCCGTAGAAACCGAAGATTTCGCTCAGGGCGGCGTTGCGGGCGGCGTCCCAGCGGCGGTTCGGATCGCCGTCGGCGAACTCGGCGGGGGTCTGGAAGGTCGCGAACAGCTTCTCGTCCTTGACGAACTCGAGAAAGTCCGACACCCAGACCGCGTCCAGGTCGTCCTGGAGCAGGCGCTGCTTGCCACGATTCTCGAACCAGTCGATGGTCGCGCGCAGCAACCGCCTGGTCTCGGGATCGAAATCCTGGGGGTCGTAGGTGTTCGGGTTGAACAGCAGTCCAGCTTGTTCCGTCACGGCCACGCCTTTCGTCGAAGTACCAGCCCTCAACTTACCAGCGAGTAACTTGCGCGTGAAGAGGGAGAGGGATGCCCCGGAAGCAGGGAAATCGCGACGGACTCTTGTGCAGACCACCCACCCGGCCTAGTGTCTGACACAGAGACACAGCTTTGTTCCATTGTTCACACCGGGCCGTCGTCCGGGCGTGACGACCGGAGGACCGCCATGACGCCTGTGCCCGAGACCACCGATGACGCCGTCACCGTTCCGCAGTTCGGATTCGACGAGGGCATCCGCGAGGCGGTGCCGATGACCGTCGACGACGAGGTCGCCGACGGCGCCCCGCGACTCGGCCCGGACTCGCTGGTCTGGAAGTTCTACGGCGACGTCCGGGGTCTGCTCGGATTTCAGCGGCTCGCGGGCACCGAGAACTGCATCGAGCAACTCGGCAAGGCCGTCGAGGACCATTCGGTGATCTTCTCCGACACACTCGGCCGCGCCCGCCGCAGCGGGCCACCGATCATGCAGACGGTCTACAGCGAGGATCCGCACGGATGGGGCCGAACCGTTCGCGACTTCCACAAGCCGATCAAGGGAACCGTCGACGACGGTTCCCGGTATCACGCGCTCAACCCCGAGCTCTTCTACTGGGCGCACGCAACTTTCGTCGATCAGGTTCTGTACGTGACCGACACCTTCATCCGCCGCCTCTCGCACGCCGAGAAGGTGCAGATCTTCGAGGAGGGCATGCTCTGGTACCAGCTCTACGGGGTGAGCGCGCGTAATCAACCGCAGACCTACGAGGAGTTCGTCGAGTACTGGGACCAGATGCTGGACCGGTTCGTCCCGACCAAGACCATCCTGTACGCCACCGGGTACATCCGCAAAGGCGTGCCGGGTCCGCGCCGAATCCCGGCTCCGCTCTGGGCGATAGCGTCGGCTCCCCTGAACGCGTTCATCCGGACGGTCGTCGTCGGAACCCTTCCGCCACAGATGCGTGCGGTCTGCGGACTCGAATGGAACGCGAAGAAGGAGAAGCGATTCCAGCGTTTCGCGGCGATGATGCGCGCGCTCAATCCCGTCGTCAACCGTCTCCCGGTCAGGGTTCTGTACCTGCCCTGGGCCCGACAGGCGTGGCAGCGGGTCGGGATCGACCCGCGGCGCCTGCACAACACGCCGGCCTGACCGCCGCCGCCCCGACACCCTCACCGTTCAGGAGTCCTCATGCGTCACGTCCAGTTGGCCCCGGCCCCCGCGGGCAGCGGCCTGAAGCCGATCCAGGGAACGGGCCACCCGGGAGTGCTCGAGCTGCTCCGCTTCTTCCGTGACCCCGTGAAGATGGTCGGATCCCGGCGGGAGGAGTTCGGGGACATCACCTACATCAAGGCGTTCGGCCTGAAGTTCGTCATCCCGCTGACGCCGGACGGTTCGCAGCTGGTGGCCATGAACCGACAGAAGGCCTTCGCCGCCGAGCCGGCCTGGGGATTCCTGATCGGGCCGTTCTTCCGACGCGGAATCCTGTTGATGGACTTCGAGGAACACCGCCACCACCGGTTGATCCTGCAGCAGGCATTCACCAACACTCACATCAAGGGCTACCTGCAGGACATGCAGCCGATGCTCGCCGAGCGGGTGGCCCGGTTCCCCGTCGGGGACAGCATCCGGCTCCTCGACGAGTTCAAGGCCGTGACCCTGGACCTGGCGCTGGCGATCTTCCTCGGACTCGACCTGCCCCGTGCCGAGGCGGACCGGATCAACCGCGCCTTCATCGACTGCGTGAACGCCGGAATGTCGATCGTCCGCAAGGACATTCCCGGCACCAAGTGGTCGCGTGGGCTGGCGGGACGAGCGGTGCTCGAGGAGTTCTTCTACCGGCACCTGCCCGCGAAACGCGCCGCGCAGACCCCGGACCTGTTCTCGGTCCTGTGCCACGCCCAGTCCGAGGACGGACACACCTTCACCGACGAGGACGTCGTGAACCACATGATCTTCGTCCTCATGGCGGCGCACGACACCTCGACGATCACCCTCACGACGATGGCGTACTACATGGCCCGGCATCCCGAATGGCAGCGCCGGGCCCGGGAACAGTCCCGCAGCCTGCCCCCCGAGATCTCCTACGACACGCTCGGCGAGTTCACGATCCTCGACGCGATCATGAAGGAATCGCTGCGGTTGAACACCCCGGTGCCCGGCCTGGCGCGCCGGGCGATCGAGGACACCGAGATCGACGGCCACTTCGTACCGAAGGGTGCCTACGTGAGCGCGATCGCGATGGTCAACCATCACAACCCCGCGCTGTGGTCCGATCCGGAAACCTTCGACCCCGGCCGGTTCTCCCCCGAACGCTCCGAGGACAAGTCGCACCGATACGCGTGGATGCCGTTCGGCGGCGGGGTGCACAAGTGCATCGGCCTGTACTTCGCGCAGATGGAGATCAAGACGATCATGCACAACCTGCTGCTGCGCTACGAGTGGTCCGTGCCCGAGGGCTACCACTGGAAACTGGACAACACGACACTGCCGGTGCCGAAGGACCACCTGCCGGCCCGCCTCCGGGCGCTGTAGGCAGACGACCGTGCACCGCCGCGAACGCTATGCTCCGGGTGATGTCCCGCCAGTCCGAACCCGCCGCGCCGTCCGTGTCACCGGAACAGGTGATGCTGGACGCCGCCCGAGAAGAGTTCGAGCGCTACGGGATCCGACGAACCAACATGGACGACATCGCCCGCCGCGCCGGGATCAGTCGCAGCACGCTGTACCGGCGCTTCCCGAACAAGGACGCGCTGGTCGAGACCCTCTTCCTCCGCGAGTCGGCGATGTTCTTCGCCGAACTGGACCGGGTCGCCGCGGACCTGGATCCGCACGGTGCCGTCGTCGAGTGCTTCACCCGCGGAGTCCGGCTCGCCCAGGACTGGCCGCTCGCGGGCCGGATCATCGAGTCCGAACCGGAGCTGATACTCGGACTCACGACCCGCACCGACGGCGCGCCGATCACACAGGCGAGCGCCCAGATCGCGGGCTCACTGCGGCGCAGCGGTGTCACGATGCCCGACGAGGATCTGCAAGCGGTTTCGGAGATCCTGCTCCGAATCGCGATCTCGTTGATGCTGAATCCGCAAGGGCAGCTGGATCTCTCGAACCCCGATGCGGTGCGCCGGTACGCCGAGCGCTACCTCGTGCGTCTCGTCTGGTGACCACAACCCCACCCTGAACCGTCACGCTCCGGCACCACCGGACCGTTCACCGCGCACGATTCCCCCGGACCGCCGGCGCCCGCGCCCGCACCTGATCGCACCGCGCACTCCCTCCTCCCCGAAAGCGGAGACCATGACATCGAGCTCACTCGCCAACCCGGCCGTCGACGGACCGGCCCCGACCGAGTACCCACCGAGCGTCGGCCCGGGCCTGGTCGCCGAGCTGCGCGGCCAACTGCCGGCGTCCACCGAGATGCACCAGGCGAAGGCACCGTTCGACGGCGCACCGCTGCCCGGTGTGCCGCAGACGACGCCCGAGACGGTCGCGGGTGTCGCGGCGGCCGCGCGCGAAGCCCAGACCGGGTGGGCCTCCACCCCGATCGGTGACCGCGCACGCATTGTCCGGCGCTTCGGTCGCGCCCTGCTCGACCACCACGACCAGCTCTGCGACGTCATGCAGTGGGAGACCGGCAAGGCCCGCGTACACGCCGCCGTCGAGGTGCAGGGCGTCATCTCGGTCGCCGAGTACTACGGGCGGACCGGCGAACGCCACCTCCGCGGGAGGCGCGCCCGCAGCGCGATGCCCGGCGTGGTGAGCACGCACGTCGACTATCGCGCGAAGGGAGTGGTCGGGGTGGTCGCGCCGTGGAACTACCCGCTGTTCCTCGCGGTCGGAGACGTGATCCCGGCCCTCGTCGCCGGGAACTCGGTGCTGAGCAAGGCCGACTCGCAGGCACCGTGGACGCTGCTGCTGGCGCGAAAGCTCGCGGTGGAGGCGGGGATTCCGCCGCAGGTCTGGCAGGTGGTGGCCGGGCCGGGCAGCCGCATCGGGCCGGCCGTCGTCGGCGCGGTCGACCACCTGTGCTTCACCGGGTCCACGGCCACCGGCCGCGACATCGCGCGGCGCTGTGCGGACCGGCTGATCGGTGCATCGCTGGAACTGGGCGGCAAGAACGCGATGGTCGTGTGCGCGGACGCGGACATCGACGCCGCCGCCGTCGGCGCGATCCAGGCCTGCTTCTCGAACGCGGGCCAGATGTGCATCGGGATCGAGCGGATCTACGTGCACGAGCGGGTCTACGCGCAGTTCGTCGCGGCGCTGACCGAACGCACCCGGCGACTGCGGCTCGGCGCCGGGTACTCCTACGACGTCGACATGGGTTCGCTCACCTCGACGAGGCAACTCGAGGCGACGCGCCGGCACGTCGAGGACGCGGTGGCCAGGGGCGCGACGGTGCTCACCGGCGGGCGCGCCCGGCCGGATCTCGGCCCCCTGTTCTTCGAGCCGACGGTGCTCGCCGACGTCACCGAGGACATGGACGTCTACGCGGAGGAGACCTTCGGTCCGGTCGTGGCCGTGTACCGAGTGCGCGGCGACGACGAGGCGGTCGCGGCCGCCAACGAGGGCGAGTACGGCCTCAGCGCGAGCGTGTGGACGCGGGACCTGAAGCGAGGCAGAAAGATTGCGTCCAGGATCGTGGCGGGGTCGGTGAACGTCAACGACGGGTACCTCTCCGCTATCGCCTCGCTCGACGCGCCGATGGGCGGGATGCGCTCGAGCGGGCTCGGCCGCCGGCACGGCCGCGAGGGCATCGTCCGCTACACCGAACCGCAGACCGTGACCACCCAACGGGTACCCACCGCCTACCCGGACCGCTTCCGTGCCCTGCTGCTGCGGGCGATGAACCTCGGCATGCGGGTGCGCCTGGCGCTGCCGCACCGATCGCGAGGACGACGATGAACCTGCAATCGCTCATCGGCCGGGCACGCGACGAACTCGCGGCGGCCCGGATTCTCCGGAAAGCGGGTATGGCGCCCCGCAACCCACGCGCGTTCGCCGCGGGCGCCCGCGCGGTGGCCCGCCTCGGACCGTTCGGCGGCCTGCCCGGGTACTGCGCGGCGGTGCACTCCGGAACGGCCGTCATCGACGATCGCGGCGAGCTCGGATTCGACGAGTTCGATCGTCGTACACGGCGACTGGCCAACGCGTTGCGCACCGAACTCGCCGGCACGGACGGGCCCGCGCCCAGTGTCGGGATCCTGTGCCGCAATCACGCCGATGCCCTGGTCACGCTGTGCGCCGCGGCCGCCGCGGGCACGCGGGTCGTGCTGCTGGGCGCGGACTTCGGTCCCCGCCAGGTAGCGGCGGTCGCCGAACGGGAACGCCTGGACGCGCTGGTCTACGACGAGGAGTTCGCGGCCGCGGCCGCGGCGTTCACCGGACCGCGATGGTGCGCCTGGTACGAGGACACGCCGCCGGCGGACGCGCTCGAACATCTCGTCGCGCGCGGCGCCGACACCGTGCCGCCCCGGCCCGCGCGGCCGGCGTCGCTGGTGATCCTGACGAGCGGCACCAGTGGTGTCCCCAAAGGTGCGCCGCGCGGCGAGCCGCGAACCCTGCTGCTGACGGCGGGACTGCTCGAGCGCATCCCATTGCGCGGTGGCGAACGAGTCCTGTTGTCGGCACCCGTGTTCCACGGTTGGGGCCTGCTCGTCGCCGTGCTCACCCTGTGTCTCGGATCGACCCTCGTCCTGCACCGCCGCTTCGATGCGGCCCGGGCCGTGGCCGATCTCGAACGCCTCGACTGCTCCACCTTCGTCGCGGTGCCGACGATGCTCCGCCGGGTACTCGCCCTCGGCGACGACGTGCGGTCGGCGGACCTGTCCGCACTGCGGATCGCGGCCAGCGGCGGCGCACGTCTCGAACCCGCCCTGGTGGCGGAGGTCGCGGCGACGTTCGGTCCGGTGCTGCACAACCTCTACGGGTCCACCGAGGCGGCGTACATCAGCATCGCGACACCCGACGACCTCGCGGTCGCCCCGGACTGCGCGGGTCGCCCTCCGCTGGGCAACACGGTGCGCATCGCCGACGAGGCGGGACGCGCAGTGCCGGCCGGCACCGAGGGCCGGATCCTGGTTCGGACCCCGGGACAGATCGACGCGTACACCGACGGCACCGCGCGCACCGGCGTCGACGGGTTCCTCGACACCGGCGATCGCGGGCACGTGGACGGCAGCGGCCGGCTGTACGTCGCCGGCCGCTCCGACTCGATGGTCGTCTCCGGCGGCGAGAACGTCTTCCCCGAGGAACTGGAGATGACGCTGCTCACGCACCCGGCCATCGCGGACGCGGTGGTGACGCCGGTGGAGGACGCCGAGTTCGGACGGCGACTGCGGGCCTACGTCGTGCGCGGCCCGGGCGACGGTCGGGACCTCGACGAGGACGCCGTTCGCGCGCACGTCGCGAGCGAGTTGCCCCGGTCCCGGATGCCCCGCGACATCGTGTTCGTGGACGCGCTGCCGCGCGGCTCGTCCGGGAAGGTGTCACGTCAGACCATCGACGAACTGAGGGAGAGCCACACGTGAGGGGAATCGAGTTGGCCGGCCGGGTGGCCGTGGTGACCGGCGGTGCCCGCGGCATCGGGCTGGCCACCGCACGGGCGTTGCAGGCCGCGGGGGCCCGGGTGGCGATCGGCGACGTGGACGCCGACCGGGCCGCGGCCACCGCCGTCGACCTCGGAATCGTCGCGGCCCACCTCGACGTCGCCGACCCGGCGTCGGTCGACGCGTTCCTCGAGGAGGTGCAGGCGCGGCTCGGCCCGGTGACGGTGTGGGTCAACAACGCGGGCATCATGCCGATCGGCCCGGTCCTCGACCAGGACGCCGCGCTGATCCGCCGAGCCGTCGACGTCAACGTCGTCGGCGTGATGAACGGTGCCCTCGCCGCGGCACGCCGCATGGTCGCCGGAGGGGGCGGACGCATCGTCAACGTCGCGTCGATCGCCGGTCGCATGCCGGCTCCCGGCATGGCCGTCTACAGCGGCAGCAAGTTCGCGGTCGTCGGATTCGGCGAGGCGCTCGACGCCGAACTCGCCGACCGCGGGGTGCGGGTGTCGACGGTGTTGCCCTCGTTCACCAGCACCGAGCTGATCGCCGGGACCACACCCGGACCGTTCACCCGGCCGATCCCGCCGGAGCAGGTCGCGGCGACCGTGGTGACGGTGCTGCGACGCGGTCGCCGGCAGGCGGTGGTCCCGGGCCGGCTGTCCGCGGGAAGCGCGCTGTGGCAGCTGTTCCCGAGGCCCGTGGCCCGAGCCCTGCGCCGCGGCGTCGGACTGGACCGGGTCTTCCTCGACGTCGGCGCCGACCGGCAGGCCTACGACCGGCGCATCGCGGGGAGCTAGGGCGTGTCTCCCAATCCCGCAACAGGGATCGCGAGACATGCCCTAACTGGCAGCCAGCTCGGCGGGGAGGATGCGGATGTGACCAAGACAGCCAGGGCGGGGCACCCCTTCGTAGAACCCGCTGCAGGACTCGGCGCTGCCCACAGCAGCGCTGCCCGACTGAACGGGGCCCGCAGCACTGCCCGTCAGTGGGAGAACAATGGCTGCAAGGAGATCTTGGATGATGGTGGGGTTGGGCTCCTCAGCCGACATGACGGGGTTGGGCTCCTCAGCCGACGCCGTGCCCCCACCGAGTGCCAGGCCACCGCAGAGCAGAGCCGCCGCGACCAGGACGGACGCGCCACGGCGCGCCAGATTTCGAGACATGCAACTTCCTTCGTTCGAATGTGTAGGACCGGGGCGCACACACCTGACGGAACGCCCGCCGACCGAGCCAGAATAGGGCGAATCGGCCAGCCCGGCAGCCGAATCGGATTCAAGTTCCCGCAGTTCACAGCGTTAAACACGACCGGCGGCAGGATCCCCCGCCGGGCTGCGGTCCTGCCGCCGTGGATCCCACTCACTTGGGTGATTCGGACCTCGGGCATGTCTCCTGCTTGGCTAGGTGTGTAACCAAGTGCACACTGCCGACAACAGCGCACCGGCCCGGTAGGTCAGGGCGAGCCTGTCGTAGCGAGTAGCCAGGGCCCGCCACTGCTTGACTGTGCAGAAGGACCGCTCGACGACATTGCGCCCCTTGTACTTCTCGACGTCGAAGTCGACCGGACGGCCACCGCGACTGCCTCTTCGGAGGCGATTGCGTTTCTGGTCGTCCGGCTCGGCGATGACGGCCTCGATGCCCCGCGCTCGCAGGTGAGCCCGATTCGCCTTCGACGAGTACGCATTGTCGCCGAGGACCGAATCTGGACTGGTCCGGGGCCTGCCCCGCCCCGTCCGAGGAACCGACAACGCCTCCATCAGGATCGGGAACATC
The DNA here is from genome assembly GCF_042754225.1 of Rhodococcus sp. NPDC059234. Classification (NCBI taxonomy): domain Bacteria; kingdom Bacillati; phylum Actinomycetota; class Actinomycetes; order Mycobacteriales; family Nocardiaceae; genus Rhodococcus; species Rhodococcus sp. NPDC059234. The sequence continues at coordinate 21,902 of NZ_JBHZAH010000047.1, read as the reverse complement.
GGCGGATCTCCAGCCTGTCCCGGGCCGACCAGCAGGACCAGCGGTCGCCCATTCCCGTCGCTGAGCTGGTGAATCTTCGTGCTCAACCCGCCCCGGGAACGCCCGATCTCGTGGTCAATCGGCTCGTCGAGCAGCTTCTTGTAATTCGACAGATCCCCCTGTGGCACGCGGGAGGTCGTGCCGTGTTGGTGGACGCGGCACACCGTCGAGTCGACCGACACCGTCCAGTCGATCTCGCCGATCTGGTCGGCGCGCGCGAGTAGATGGGCCAGGACCTCGTCCCAGGTTCCGTCGCCGGCGAACCTGCGGTGCCGTTTCCACACCGTCTGCCACGGACCGAACTCCGCGGGCATGTCCCGCCACGCGATCCCGGTCCGGTACCTGTAGACGATTCCCTCGACCACCTGCCGGTGGTCACGAAACGGGCGTCCCCTGTTGCCATCCGACGACGGCAACAGGGGCTCGACAATCGCCCACTGCTCATCACCGATCACTCGTGCGCACCACACCGAGCATGGTGCCGCACAGACACGATCAGATTAAGGGGACATGCCCTAGCCGAGGCACCCCGCGACGGCGCGGGCGGATCAGCCTCGGACGGCCGCGAGAACCTCGTCGAGCGCGCTGTCCGCGGACACCTCGCGGGACTCACCGGTGAACCGGTCCCGCAGTTCCACCTTGCCCTCGGCCCAGCCGCGGCCGACGACGACGACCAGCGGGACACCGAGCAGCTCGGAGTCCTTGAACTTCACGCCGGGCGAGGCCTTTCGGTCGTCGAGGATCACGGACAGCCCGGCGCGATCGAGTTCCGCGGCCAGACCCTCGGCGCCCTCGCGCGCGGTCTCGTCCTTGTTCGCGATCACCAGGTGCACGTTCGCGGGCGCGACCTCGGCGGGCCAGCGCAGGCCCTTGTCGTCGTGCTGCTGCTCGGCGATGACCGCCACCAGCCGGGAGACGCCGATGCCGTAGGAGCCCATGGTCGGGCGGACCGGCTTGCCGTTCTCGCCGAGCACGTCGACCGAGAAGGCGTCGGTGTACTTGCGGCCGAGCTGGAACACGTGGCCCACCTCGATGCCGCGGGCGGCGACCAGCGGGCCGGCACCGTCGGGTGAGGCGTCGCCGTCGCGCACCTCGGCGGCCTCGATGGTGCCGTCCGGGGTGAAGTCGCGGCCCGCGACCAGCCCGACGACGTGCTTGCCCTGCTCGTCGGCGCCGGTGATCCAGCTGGTGCCCTCGACCACGCGCGGGTCGACCAGGTAGCGAACACCGTTGGCCTGCAGCGCCTTCGGACCGATGTAGCCCTTGACCAGGAACGGGTTGTTCGCGAAGTCCGTCTCGGTGATGAGCACGTACTCGGCCGGCTCGAGCGACGCCTCGAGGCGCTTCTCGTCCACCTCGCGGTCACCGGGGATGCCGATCGCGAGCAGCTCCCACTCGCCGCCCGGCACCCGGGTCTTGACCATGATGTTCTTCAGGGTGTCCGCCGCGGTGACCGTCCGGCCCAGGTCGGCGCCGTTGGCCCAGTCGACGAGGGACTCGATCGTCGGGGTGTCCGGGGTGTCGTACACCTTCGCCTCGGGCTGTCCCTCGATCGGCAGGGGCGCGGGCGCGAGGGTCTTGACGGCCTCGACGTTCGCGGCGTAGCCCGACTCGAGGCAGCGGACGTAGGTGTCCTCGCCGATCTCGGACTCGGCCAGGAACTCCTCGGAGGCGCTGCCGCCCATCGCGCCCGAGGTCGCGGAGACAATCACGTACTTGACGCCGAGGCGCGCCAGGATGCGCTCGTAGGCGTCGCGGTGCGCCTGGTAGGAGGCGGCCAGGCCCTCGTCGGTGAGGTCGAAGGAGTACGAGTCCTTCATCACGAACTCGCGTCCACGCAGGATGCCCGCGCGCGGCCGCTCCTCGTCGCGGTACTTGGTCTGCACCTGGTACAGGGTGACCGGGAAGTCCTTGTACGAGTTGTACTCGCCCTTCACGGTGAGGGCGAACAGCTCCTCGTGGGTGGGGCCGAGCATGTAGTCGTTGCCCTTGCGGTCCTTGAGACGGAACAGGCCGGCGCCGTACTCGGTCCAGCGGTTCGACGTCTCGTACGGTTCGCGCGGCAGCAGCGCGGGAAGCAGGATCTCCTGCGCGCCAATAGCATTCATCTCTTCACGGACCACGCGCTCGACCTCGCGCAGCACCCGCAGGCCCAGCGGCAGCCAGGAGTAGACGCCCGGCGCGATGCGCCGAACGTAGCCGGCGCGGACGAGCAGCTTGTGGCTGGCAACCTCGGCGTCGGCCGGATCGTCGCGAAGGGTGCGGAGGAACAGCTGAGACAGGCGCGTGATCACAACCCAGGAGCCTAGTCGGTCGAGCATGCGAGGCCGACCGTGGGCAGAGCGGTCGAGCATGCGAGGCCGACCGTGGGCGCAGCGGTCGAGCGTGCGAGGCCGACCGTGGGCGCAGCAGGTGCGCGCGGCAACCCAGGCTAGCCTCTCCTTGCTAAACATAGGCTAACCTCTGTCGGATTCGTCCGACTGCCGCGCCACAGGCGCGGCTGCGACAAGAAAGAAGAAGGATGCGCGCGTTCAGCAGAGCGGCCCTCGGGGTCGCGGCGGTCGTCGTGGCATGGTCGGCTACCGCCGGGGTCGCCTTCGCAGCCCCGGACGTGGCCGGCCCACCGGCGACATCGGCATCGAAGACGACCGGCCTGCGCGCCGACGGCGAGACCCTCACCTTCTCGGGGTCCGGGTTCAAGGCCGACGGCCCGGGCATCTACGTCGGACTCGTCCAGGACAGTCGGTTCACGCCCACCGACGCGAGCGCGTGGATCTCGACGGTGTTCGTGCAACCGGGTCAGATCACGGGAGGCCGGTGGTCGACCTCGCTCGACGTGGCGGCCGTCGGCGCCGGGTCGGACTGCACGACGAGCAGTTGTTCGATCTACACCGTCGCCGCCCACGGATCGTCGGATCGCTCGCAGGACACCCGGGTTCCGGTCACGTTCGCCGCGGCACCTCCGACGACCACGCCGCCGCCGCCCACCACAGCCACGACGCCACCGGCGCCGACCACCACAACAGCCACCACACCGCCGGCACCGACCACCACAACGACCACCACACCGCCGGCACCGACCACGACCAAACCACCGGCGCCGACAACCACGAAACCGGCGGCCACCACCACCAAACCCCCAGCACCAACCACGACCAAGCCGCCGGCACCAACCACGACGACCAAACCACCGGCACCGACAACCACGAAACCCGCGGCCACCACAACCACCAAGCCGCCGGCGCCGACGACCACTACCTCCCCACCGGCACCGACCACCACCACGCCACCCACCCAGCCCACGACGCAGCCACCGGCGGGCAACGGGCCTGCAGTGACAGCGAACCGCACCAGCGACCTCAACCCGGCCGGTGACACGATCACCGTCAGCGGGCGCGGGTTCTCCACGTCGGGCACGGGCATCTACATCGGCGTGGCACAGATGAGCCGGTTCTCGACGACCGATGCATCGGTGTTCCAGGATGCGAAGTTCATCAAGCCGTCGGACATGCCGGGCGGATCGTGGTCGACATCGCTGAGCGTGTCCTCCGCCTTCGCCGGTAGCGACTGCATGGCGAACGCGTGCGCCGTCTACACCCTGGCCGCCCACGGGTCGTCCGACCGCAGCCAGGACACCGTCACACGGATCACGTTCGCCGGCGCCCCGGCCCCGGCCGAACCGCCGGCCGGGACGGGCACCGGCGGAGCGAACGGTGGCACCGGCGCGGGCGGCGGCGGTGCGGGCGGCACCAACCCCGGCGGCGGGGCAATCGCGTCCAACCCCGGCCTGTCGGTGAGCTTGTCGAAGTCGGCCGAGCTCGATCCCGCCGGTGAAACGGTGACCATCTCGGGCTCCGGGTTCTCCGGCGCGGCACCGGGCCTGTACGTCGGTCTGGTGCAGGACAACGTCTTCTCCTCCACCGATGCCTCGGTCTGGATGACCACCGCCTTCCTGAAACCGGACGCCATCGCGGGCGGCAACTGGTCCATCACCGCCGAACTTCCCGCGGTCCTGGGCGCTTACGACTGCGTCCGCAACTCCTGTTCGATCTACACGGTCGCGGCGCACGGGTCGAGCGACCGCAGCCAGGACTCGCGGACGCCGGTGAGCTTTGTCGGCGGTGTCGCGCCGGGCACGGTCACCGCGCCGCCGGCCAAGGGCGCGGCCGGCGGCGACGCGGCGAAGACGGTCGCCGTCACGCTGTCGAAGTCGCGGGGGCTGAAGGTCGACGGCGAGACGATCACCATCTCCGGTACCGGCTTCGCCGCCACCGGCCCCGGCGTCTACGTGGGGCTGATCCAGGACGACAAGTTCTCGACGACGGACGCGGGCGCCTGGATGACCACGGCGTTCATCACACCGAACCGGATCAAGGACGGCGCCTGGTCCACCACAGCGGATGTCCTTGCAGTCAAGGGTGATTCGGACTGCACGAAAAAGACCTGCTCGATCTTCACGATCGCCGCACACGGCTCGAGTGACCGCAGTCAGGACACCAAGACCCCGGTGAGCTTCGGCGACGACCCGGACGCCGCGGCGGACCCGAGCGAGGACGCAGCCGCGGGCGGCAGCGGATCCTCGAGCTCGACCCCGACAGCGCTCCGCAACCTCTCCGGCGCGCTGGACGGGCCCGCCGGCTGGATCCTTCCGCTGCTGGTCGGCGGCGGTCTCGGCGCCGCGATCGCGGTCGCGACGACCACCGCGATGCGTCGACGCAAAACGTAGGGGTTGCAAATTTAGGCTAGCTTTACCTAAGTTCTAGTCCGGAATCCGGAGCCACTTCATCGTTACCCCCCCACTCACGAAAGAAGGATCATGCGCACGTTCCACAAGGCCGCCGTCGCGGCGGCCGCCGTCGCCCTCGTCTCCGCCCTGCCGGCCGGCATCGCCACGGCGGCAACCCCGTTGAACCTCGACCTCGGTTCGACCGCCAGCATCGGCACCGAGCTGCCGGCCCTCCAGGGCATCAACACCGACCTGCTCGCCGGCCTCGACACCGGGTCGCTCGGCGGACTCTTCCCGGGCAGCGAGGGCACCAACCCCGAGGGGCCGGGCCCCGTGGAGCCGGCCGGCCCGAAGGTCACGGTGTCCAAGAAGACGGACATCGCCGCCGCCGGCGAGACCATCACCGTCTCGGGTGCCGGATTCTCCGGTGCCGGTTCCGGCCTCTACGTCGGTCTCATCCAGGACAGCAAGTACTCGGCGACGGACTCCACCGCGTGGATGACCACCAAGTGGCTCAAGGCCGCCGACATCGTCAACGGCGCCTGGACCGCGAACATCGACGTCGCTGCTGTCGTCGGCAGCTCCGACTGCCTGAAGAACACCTGCTCGATCTACACCGTCGCCGCCCACGGCTCCCCCGACCGCACCCAGGACACCAAGACCCCGGTGACCTTCCGCGGCTGATCCCATCAGCGCACCATCCCGTCCGGCCTCCGCTTCTCGCGAGCGGGGGCCGGACCCGTTTCGATGCGCCCGACCCGACGGTGCGGCAATCGCGCCCGGTACGGTTGGCGCCCGTGCTTGTACTGCTGCCCCCTTCCGAGACCAAGTCCGACGGCGGCAAGGGCGCCCCGCTCGACCTGGGCGAGCTGTCGCTGCCCAAGCTCACCGCGACCCGCGAGCTGTTGGTGAACACGCTCGTCGAGCTGGCCGCCGACGACGAGGCTTCCAGCGTGGCCCTCGGGCTCAGCGCCGGGCAGGCCGACGAGATCGCCCGCAACGCCGCGCTGTGGACCTCCCCCACCCGACCGGCCCTCGAGCGCTACACCGGCGTCCTGTTCGACGCCCTGGACGCGAGGTCCTTCACTCGCGCACAGAAGGCGAAGGCACTGACCCGGCTCGCGATCGGGTCCGCCCTGTTCGGGGTCGTGCGCGCTGGCGATCCCATCCCCGCATACCGACTGTCGGGCGGATCGAAGCTGCCGGGCATGGGCACCCTTGCGGCACTGTGGAAGCCGGAACTGACCCCCGCACTCGAGGCCGAGGCCGACGGCCTGGTGGTGGACCTGCGCTCGGGCACGTACCAGCAGCTCGGTCCCGTGCCCGGCGCGGTGATCGCGACCGTGCTCACCGAGAAGCCGGACGGCACCCGGTCCGTCGTCAGCCACTTCAACAAGCACCACAAGGGCCTGCTCGCGCGCGCCCTGGTCGTCTCGCGCGCCGAGCCGGCGGACGTGAAGGGCGTCGCCCGCGTCGCCTCGAAGGCGGGGCTGACGGTCGAGATCGCGTCCCCCACCGAGCTCGTCATCCTGACGTAGCTCCTACGGCGCCTGCGCGCGATTTCCACCCCGGTTGGGGTGGAAATCGCTCACAGTAGTGGCGCTGCCCCTACAGGCGGGGGTCGACCGGCTCGGACTCGAGCGCCAGCACCGCGAACACCGCCTGGTGGATCCGCCACAGCGGATCGGCCTTCACCAGCCGGTCGATCGCCTCCATGCCCAGCGCGTACTCGCGCAGGGCCATCGACTGCTTGTGCCCCAGGCTCCTGTTGCGCAGCCGCTCCAGATTCTCCTTCTCCGTGTAGTGCGGGCCGTAGATCAGCCGCAGGTACTCACGGCCCCGCACCTTGATGCCGGGCTGAGCACGACGAGAACCGGCGTGCGCCCCGTTGGCGAGGGGCTTGACCACCATGCCCTCGCCGCCGGCGGCGGTCAGTGCCTCCCACCACGCGACCCCGGCGGCCTCCGACTCGGCCGACGCCAGGTCGACGACGATCCGACGCGTGGTGGTGAACAGGTCCGGCGCCGCGTCCACCAGCCGATCCGCGACCGCGAGGTGCCAGCCGTGATCGCGGTCGCCGTGGCCGGCCCCCTCGGTCGCGAGCACCTGGAACGGCGCCACCCGCACCCCGTCGAGACCCTCGGTCGGCCACACGTACCGCCGGTAGGCGTCGGTGTACCGCGCGACGTCGTCCGCCCGGCTGCTCGTTCGCTCGAGCAGGTCCGTGACGTCGAGTCCGCGCTCGGCCGCGGCCTCGAGCGCCGACCGGCGGCCGGCGAGGTCCGCACGCGCGGCCGCACCCACGGCGGCGTACTGCGACCGCAGGAGGGACTCCGACTTCGCCGACCACGGCAGCAGCTCGGCATCGAGCAGCACCCAGTCGGTCCCGAGCTCCTCCCACAGTCCGGCCGCGCCGACCGCGGTCCCCATCGCCTGGACCAGCCGCTCGGTCTGCGCCTCGTCGAACATGCGCCGACCGGTCCGGGTGTACACCATCCCGGACAGCCCGTCCGTGGCGCCGAATCTCGTGGCGGCCACGGCCGCGTCCCGGCACACCAGCGCCACCGCCCGCGAGCCCATGTGCTTCTCCTCGCAGATCACCGTGTCCACCTTCGCCTTCCGGTACGCGGTGAAGGCCTCGGCGGGATGCTCGAGCAGACCGGGGAGCGCGGAGGTCGCGCACGGCGCCATGGTCGGCGGGAGGTAGTTCACCCACTGCGGGTCCACCGCCCAGCGGCTCATCACCTCGAGGGCGCCGGCCGCGTTCTCCGGCCGAACGGTCACCCGTCCGTGCAGCGAGGTCTCGACTCCCCCGACGCCGAGGACGTCGTCGATGTCCAGGGCCTGCGGATCCGGATCGGACAGGCGAAGCGGTTTCGCCGGCGGGTACCACTCGCGCTCCGCCGGCACCGAGACCACCTCGCGCTCCGGATACCGCATCGCCGTCAGCGCGCCACCGAAGACGCAGCCGGTGTCGAGGCACGCGGTGTTGCCCACCCACCGCACGTCCGGCACCGGGGTGTGCCCGTACAGCACCACCGCGTCACCCCGGTAGTCCTCCGCCCACGGGTAGCGGACCGGGAGCCCGAACTCGTCCGTCTCGCCAGTGGTCTCGCCGTACAGCGCGAAGCTTCGCACCCGGCCCGAGGCCCGGTTGTGGTACTCCTGCTTGAGCCCGGCGTGCGCGACGACCAGCCGGCCCTCGTCCAGCACGAGGTGCGCCACCAGCCCGTCGCAGAACTCCGCGACCTGCCTGCGGAACTCCTCGGACTCGCCGGCCAGCTGCTCGAACGTGCTCTCGAGCCCGTGCGTGAGGCTGACCTTCCTGCCGCGCAGCGCTTTCACCAGCTTGTTCTCGTGGTTGCCCGGCACCGCGAGCGCGTGTCCCGCGGCGACCATGCCCATCACGAGGCGCAGCACCCCCGGCGAGTCCGGACCCCGGTCCACGTAGTCGCCGACGAACACCGCGGTGCGTCCGCTCGGCGGAACCGCGTCCACCGCGCGACCGTACTCGTCCCGGAGCACCTCGTATCCCAGTGCGCCCAACAGGGTTTCGAGCTCGCTGCGGCAGCCGTGAATGTCGCCGATCACGTCGAACGGTCCGCGCAGCGTCCGTCGGTCGCTGCGCAGCGGCGCACGGACGATCCGCGCGGACGCGACCGCGTCCACGCCGTCGAGGACGTGCACGGTACGGAAGCCCTCGCGGGCGAGCCCGCGCAGCGACCGGGAAAGCTGCTGATGCTGCCGCCGCAGCACCGCACGGTCGAACGCCCGGTCCCCACGGGCGGCGGCGCGCTCGGCGCACACCGCCTCCGGCACGTTCAGCACGATCGCGACCGGCAGCAGGTCCTGACTGCGCGCCAGCTCGACCAGCGTCCTGCGGGCCGCGGGCTGGACACTGGTCGCGTCGACGACGGTGAGCCGGCCGCCCCGCAGGCGCTTGGACGCGATGAACTCGAGCACCTCGAACGCGTCGGCGGTCGATGCCTGCGAGTTCGGGTCGTCGCTGACCAGGCCGCGGCAGTGGTCACTGGAGATCACCTCGTAGGGACCGAAGTGCTCGGCCGCGAAGGTGGACTTGCCGGACCCGCTGATTCCGACGAGCACGACCAGCGACGGCTCCGGAATCTCGAGGACACTCATGCGGAAACCTCCTGTCGGGTGAACACGGCCATCTGGGTGGGCGCGCCGTGGGTTGGGTCGAGCTCGCCGATGCCGGTGAAGGTCACGTCGTAGCCGTGCCCGGACGTGACCTCACCGGCCCAGGACTCGAATTGCGTTCGGGTGAACTCGAATCGGTGATCCGGATGCCGGAACGCACCCGGCTCGAGGTTCGGGTACAGCACGTTGTAGTCGGCGTTGGGGGTGGTCACCAGCACCACCTTCGGCTTCATGTCCCCGAACACCGACCGAACCAGGGCCGGCAGCCGGGACCGGTCGACGTGTTCGACGACCTCCATGAGCACCACCGCGTCGAACCCCTGCAGTCGCCGATCACGGTAGGTGGCCGACGACTGCAGCACCGCGATCCGGTCCCGCTGACGGTCGGGCATCTCGCCCAGACCGAGCCGGCGTTCCGCCTTGCGCAGCGCCGCGTCGCTGACGTCGACGCCCACGATCCGGGTGAAGGCCGGACGCGCGAGCAGTTCGCGCAGCAGCTTGCCCTCGCCGCAACCGAGGTCGACCACCCGTGTCGCACCGAGGTTTTCGAGGGTGGCGAGCACCGCGTCCTGGCGCAGCTGCGCGAGGCCCACATTGGTCGTCGCGGGCTCGTCCGGTTCCCCGGTGGCGCCGTCGTCCAGCCGTTCGACGACCGACGCGACCAGCTCACGGCGGTGCGCGAGGTACCTGGAGGTGATCAACCCGGATTCCGGGTGGCCGCCGAGCCAGTCCCCCGCCGCCCTGACCAACTTGTCGGCCTCGTCCTCGCCGACCCAGTAGTGCTTGACGTCGTCGAGAACCGGCAGCAGGACGTACAGGTGCCGCAGTGCGGCGGACAGCGGCAGCGTGCCGGTGAGCGTCAGGCTGACGTACGCCGAGTCGCCCCACTGCGGGATCGACTCGTCCAGCGCCACCGGCTCCGCGGTGACGTCCCAGCCGAGCGGCCCGAACAGCCGGCCGGGCAGGTCGTGGCCGCCGCGCGCCGGCGCCGCGGGAATGGTGACGCGCAGCGGCACCGCCGTGCGCGGCAGTTCCGGGCGTGATGCGAGCGTGCCGGCGAGCGCGGACTTGAACACCCGCGAGATCGCCACCGCCAGCATCGACGACCCCGCATAGGGGCGGTCGTTCACGTACTGACCCAGCGCGAATCCGTCCGATCCGCGGCGAAACCTGCTGCGCGCCAACTCGACGGGATCGACGTCCAGCGTCATCGCCACGGTGCAGCGCGCCGGGGACGACTCGGGGTAGAACACGGTCGCGGTCCCCACCGAGAGGTCGAAGGCCTGGACCCGATCGGGATGCTTGTGCAGCAGGTAGCCCAGATCGGAGGCGTCGGGAAAGTCGTCCGTCGCAGTGGCGGTGAGTGTCAGCAGCACCGAGCCGACGCTACCGACGCCGCCGCCAGCTGGCGAGCGAATTGTCCGGGTGTCCCGCAGCGGCTAGGACCGCTGCGCCGCCTTCTCCGCCTCCTGCGCCTGGGCGACCTGCTCGGGGCTGAGCCGGATGAACAGCGCGGTGATCGCGGCGAGCGCCGCCGCCACCGCGCAGCCGACGAGGGCGAAGGTGTAGCCGTCGCCGAGCGCGGCGAGCTGCGCGGGATTCATGTCCGCCGCCGCGCCGGACACGCCGCCGAGCGACAGCGTCCGCGAGGTCGCCATCGCCCCGATCACCGCGAGCCCGAGCGGGCCACCGAGCGTCTGCGCGACCTGAGCGATCGCCGCGAGCGGACCGATGTCCGACGGCCCGACGCCGGCGATCGCGCACAGCGGCAGCGGCACCACGGCCAGGCCGACACCGAAGCCGATGCCGATCACCGGAACGAACAGGTTGCCCAGATACGTCGCGGAGCTGTCGAGGGTGGAGCCGTACAGCAGCCCGACGACCATGATCACCGCGCCCGCGACGACCAGCCACCGGGGCTGGATCCGGACCGCCAGCTTGGACGCGACGAAGGCCGCCGCGCCGAGACCGAAGGCGAACGGGATGAACGCCAGGCCCGCCTTCAACGGCGAGTAGCCGAGCACGTCCTGGACGAACAGCGCGACGAACGCGGCCACCGAGAACATCACCGCGCCGACGAAGAAGATCGCGAGGATGGTCGCGACCCGGTCCCGGTTCTCGAACAGGGTCAGTGGCAGCAGCGGGTTCTTCGCGTTGCGCTCGACGAGCAGGAACGCGACCAGCAGCAGCACACCGGCGATCAGCGCGCCGATCACGGCCGCGCTGCCCCAGCCGAGCTCCGGGCCCTCGGTCAGCCCGAACACGATCGCCGTGCACCCGACCGTAGCCAGGATCGCCCCCGGCACGTCGAGGGGGATCCGCTCGCCGCCGGTCTCGACGAGGGCGCCCACGGCCAGGACGACGATCAGCAGGCCGATGGGAACGTTGATCAGGAAGATCCAGCGCCAGGACACCTGGGTCAGCGCGCCGCCGATCACCAGCCCCGCGATGGAGCCGACACCGGTCATCGCGGCGAAGATGGCGATCGCCTGGTTGCGCACCGGGCCGGGCGCGAACGTCGTGGCGACCAAGGCCAGGGCTGTCGGCGAGGCGACCGCGGCCCCGACGCCCTGCAGGGCGCGGGCGGCGACGAGGGTGGCCTCGTTGACGGCCAGCCCGCACAGCAGCGACGACACCGTGAACAGCGCGACGCCGGAGATGAACATCCGTTTGCGGCCGAACACGTCCCCGAGCCGGCCGCCGAGCAGCATCAGGCCGCCGAAGGCCAGCGCGTACGAGGTCAGCACCCAGTTGCGGCCGCTGTCGCTCAGGGCGAGGTCGGACTGCAGCCGGGCGAGCGCGAGGTTGGCGACGGTTCCGTCCAGCACCACCATCAACTGCAGGCCACTGAGCACGATGATCGCGAGGCCGAAGGCCCGCGTGGTGACCGGGTACTTCACAGCGGTGGAATCAGACACAGGAGTCCACGTTACCGAGCGTCAACAGAAAACCCCGCGGTCGGTCCGATCACGATGATCGCCGGCGGCCGGATGTTCTCCTCGCGAACGCGCGCGGCGATGGTGGCGAGGTCGGCGCGCAGCACCCGCTGCGAGCGCGTGGTGCCCTCCTGGATCGCGGTCACGGGGGTGTCCCCGGGACGGCCGCCGTCCATCAACGTCGCGGCGAACTTATCGATCCGCTCGACCGCCATCAGCAGCACCAGGGTGCCCCGGAGCCGGGCCAACGCCGACCAGTCCGTCAGCGAGTCGGGGTGGTCGGGCGCGACGTGGCCGCTGACGACGACGAACTCGTGGGTGACGCCGCGGTGCGTGACCGGGATGCCCGCCGCCGACGGCACCGAGATGGCACTGGTGATGCCCGGCACGACGGTCACGGGGACACCGGCCGCCGCACAGGCCTCGACCTCCTCGTAGCCGCGCCCGAACACGTACGGGTCGCCACCCTTGAGCCGGACGACGAACTTGCCCGCCTTCGCGCCCTCGATCAGGGTCTCGTTGATGGCCTGCTGCGCCATCGCCCGGCCGTACGGCAGCTTCGACGCGTCGATCACCTCGACGTGCGGGGCGAGTTCGGCCAGCAGCTCCTGCGGCGCCAGGTGGTCCGCGACGACGATGTCGGCGCGGGAGAGCAGCCGCCGGCCGCGGACGGTGATCAGATCGGGGTCACCGGGACCGCCGCCGACGAGCGCGACGCCGGGGGCGTGCGGCTCCTCGTCGGTGAGGGTGCCGGACTGCAGCGCCTCGACGATCGCGGTCCGCACCGCGGCCGAGCGACGGTGCTGGCCGCCGGCGAGCACGCCGACCTCGAGCCCGTCGAAGGATGCGCTGGCCGGTGTGACGGCGGTGCCCTGGCGGGCACTGTCGGCGCGCACGCAGAAGATCCGGTTGCGCTCGGCCTCCGCGACGACGGCCGCGTTCGTGGCCGGCTCGTCGGTGCAGGCGATGGCGTACCAGGCGCCGTCGAGGTCGCCGTCGAGGTAGTCGCGCAGTTCGGCGGTGATCTGGCCGCCGGACACCATCGCCTCGACCGCGGGCGTCACGGTGCGGGCGATCACGTGCACCTTCGCCCCGGACGCGACGAGCAGGCCGAGGCGACGCTGGGCGACGGTCCCGCCGCCCACCACGACTACCCGGCGGTCGGTCAGGTTCAGGCCGACGAGGTAGTTCGTCTCGTCTCCGGCCGCTGCTGGCACTGCGCTCTCCTTCAGGTCTTCGGACTACCAAACAGTACGGGCGAGCGCGACGGTCACGCCATTGCGGGCGCGCTTGCGCACCAGCAGGTCGCCGCCGCCCGCGCCGAGCACCGCGGCGGCCTCGGCCACGCTCGGGGTGCCGACCTCCGCGGCGACCCGACCGGACGGCGTCGGCACCTCGACCGCCGCGAGTTCGTCGGCGGTGAAGCCGAGCACCGGCACGCCGAGCTCGGCGGCCGCGATCGCGACGGACGACTCGGTCGCCTTGCGTTCGAGTGTCGCCAGTGCGTGCAGATCCGCCGGATCGTCGACGACGGCACTGATCGCGTCCAGCACCGCGTCCGGACCGACGCCGTCCCGCAGGCCGATGCCGACCACCAGGTCGCCGTGTCCCGGGCTATCCACTGTGCACCTCGAATTCCCTTGCCGCACCGACGAAGCGTCGAACCGACGACGGACTGCCCGCGGGATGCGTGTGCAGGTACGACGCGTGCACTCCGCCGCCGGCGAACCCCTCGCGCGCCGAGGCGCCCGCCGCTCGCCATCCCCAGGCGGGCGACCAGCCGTCCACCGCGGTGGCCGCGAGGCTGGTGCGGTGGAACTCGTGGCCGACCACCCGCTGGCCGGGCTCGAACAACACCGACTCCCCCAGCGCGACCGCCTCCCGGTAGCCGAGGGTCAGGGCGCTGCCGAAGGATGCGTCCACGCCGATCACCCCCGCCATCGGGTGTCCGTCCAGCCGCCGCGAGAGGTACAGCAGGCCCGCGCATTCCGCGTGAATCGGCATCCCGCGCCGCGCGAGCTCGCGCACCGTGGTCAGCAGGGGGGTGTTCGCGGCCAGGTCCGCGGCGTGCTCCTCGGGGAAGCCGCCCGGCAGCACCAGCGCCGCGACGCCCTCCGGCAGCTGGTCGACGGCCGGATCGAACACGTGCACCCGCGCACCCGCGGCCTCGAGCAGTTCGCGGTGCTCGGCGTAGCCGAACGTGAAGGCCGCTCCGCCCGCGACCGCGACCACCGGGCCGCCCGGGACCGGCTCGCCCACCTCGGCACTCGGGTCCCAGGCGGGCGCGGTCACCGCCGAGCGGGCCAGCGAGCGCACCGCACCCAGGTCGACGTGGGTGGCGATCAGCTCGGTCATCGAGTCCACCGCGGCGGTCGCCGCGCCGCCGTGTTCGACGGCGGTGATCAGGCCGAGATGCCGCGACGGGACGGCCAGTTCCGCGAGCCGCGGGACCACACCGAGCACCGGGACGCCGACCCGGTCGCAGGCCTGGCGCAGCACCTGCTCGTGCCGGGCGCTGCCGACCCGGTTGAGGATCACCCCGCCGATGCGGACACCGGAGTCGAAGGTGGCGAATCCGTGCAGGACCGCGGCGAGGGACTGGCTGTGGCCCCGGGCGTCGACGACGAGCACCACCGGGGCCCCGAGCAGGCCCGCGACCTGGGCGGTGGAGCCCTCCGCGGCGCCCTCGGGCGCGGGGTCCGCGATCTTGCCGTCGAACAGGCCCATCACGCCCTCGACGACGGCGATGTCGCAGCCGGCGGAGCCGTGTCGGAACAGTGGCCCGATCCGGTCGGCGCCGACCAGGACGGGGTCGAGGTTGCGGCCGACGCGGCCGGCGGCGAGGCCGTGGTAGCCGGGGTCGATGTAGTCCGGCCCGACCTTGAACGGCGCCACGCGGTCACCCGCCGCCCTCAGCGCGCCGATGAGACCCGTTGCGACCGTGGTCTTTCCGCTACCCGAGGCGGGCGCCGCGATGACTACGGCGGGAACCGACCCCCCTGTCACATTCCTCGTCGCTCCGCTCGGCTCCATCACCACTCGATGCCCCGCTGCCCCTTGCGTCCGGCGTCCATCGGGTGCTTGACCTTGGTCATCTCGGTGACGAGGTCGGCGGCCTCGATCAGGGCCTGCGGGGCGTCGCGACCGGTGATCACCACGTGCTGGTTGCCGGGCCGCTCGCGCAGGGTCTGCACCACCTCGTCGACGTCGACCCAGCCCCACTTGAGCGGGTAGGTGAACTCGTCGAGCACGTAGAACTTGTGTTCCTCGTTGGCGATTCGGCGGGCCACCTCGCGCCACCCGTCCAGGGCGACCCGCGCGTGATCCTCGTCCTCGCCCTTCTTGCGGGTCCAGGACCAGCCCTCGCCCATCTTGTGCCACTGCACGGGTCCGCCGACTCCGGTCGACTCGTGCAGCTCACCGAGCGCGCGGAACGCCGACTCCTCGCCGACCTTCCACTTGGCGGACTTGACGAACTGGAACACCCCGATGTCGAAGCCCTGGTTCCAGGCGCGCAACGCCATTCCGAACGCGGCCGTCGACTTCCCCTTTCCGGCGCCGGTGTGCACGGCGAGGACCGGGGCGTTGCGACGCTGACGGGTGGTCAACCCGTCGTCGGGGACGGACTCGGGAAGCGGAACTCCCTTGGGCACAGTGCAACTCCTTCTCTGGCGCGTTGACGATCTAGGCCGCGAATGCCGCGGCGCCTGCCCGGACCACACCCGCGACCCGCTCCGCGGACAGCTCGTCGATCCGGACGTACGCGCCGCGCATCGCGCTGGCGAGCTCGCGGGCCAGGCCGAGCCGGACCATGCCGGACTCGCAGTCGACGACCACCGACGCCACGGACGCGTCGGCGAGCAGGCCGGCGGCGACCCGGGCGCGGTGCACCGGATCGGTTCCGCCGGTGGCCCGTCCGTCGGTCAGCGCGACGACCATCGCGCGGCGCTGCGGGTCCCGGACCTTCTCGCGGAGCACCACCCGACGGGCCTCGAGGAAGCCCTGCGCGAGCGGGGTCCTGCCGCCGGTGCGCAGCGACCGCAGTCGGCGCACCGCCACGTCCACCGACGAGGTCGGCGGCAGCACCAGTTCCGCCGCGGTCCCCCGCACGGTGATCACGGCGACCTTGTCCCGGCGCTGGTAAGCGTCGCGCAGCAGCGAGATCACCGCGCCGGTGACGGCGGAGAGCCGGTCACGCGCCGCCATCGAACCCGACGCGTCGACCACGAACACCACCAGGTTGCCCTCCCGGCCCTCACGCAGCGCACCACGAATGTCTGTGGGCGCCAACACCATCGGCCCTTCGGTGCGCCCCCGCGCGACCTGGTGTTCGGCGGCGGCGAAGAGCGTGCCGACCAGGTGCAGGCCGCGACCGGGCTCCACCGTCGAGCGCACCACGCGGCCCTGCTGCGAGCGGGACCGCGACCGGCGACCGGGCGCGCCCTCCCCGACACCGGGAATCGTCAGCAGTCGGGTCTTGAACTGTGCCGACGGCGCGGCGGCCGGCCGGTCGGGCGCACGCCCGGGCGCGGGCGCTTCTCGCTCCTCCGGCGACCCTTCCGGGTCGGCGGGCCCAGCGGAGGGCTCACCGGCGTCGCCCCCGTCGGGTTCCGGGGCGCCACCGCCGTCGGGTCCGTCCGGATCGGGGTCCGGTTCCGGGTCGCGTTCGGCCTGCTCTGCGGCGTCGCGCATCGCGTCGTCGAGCTGCTGCGGGTCCAGGCCCGGCTCGTCGAACGGGTCACGGCGACGCCGGTGCGGCAGGGTCAGCTCGGCGGCCACCCGGACGTCCTCCTCGGTGACGGCCGTCGCGCCCCGCCACGCGGCGTGCGCGGTGGCGGTGCGGGCGAGCACCAGGTCGGCCCGCATGCCGTCGACGTCGAAGGAGGCGCACAGGGCCGCGATCCGGCGCAGTTCGGTGTCGCTGAGCTCGATGCCGGCGAGGGCCCGGCGCGCGGCCGCGATCCGCTGGGCCAGGGCGAGGTCCTGATCGGCGTACCGGGCGGCGAAGGCGGCGGGGTCGGACTCGAAGTCGAGCCGGCGGCGCACCACCTGCATGCGGGTGTCCACCTCGCGCGAGGCGGCGACGTCGACGGCCAGCCCGAACCGGTCGAGCAGCTGCGGGCGCAGTTCACCCTCCTCGGGGTTCATGGTCCCGACCAGCACGAACCGGGCCGGGTGCGAGTGCGAGACGCCGTCGCGCTCGATGTGCACGCGACCCATCGCGGCGGCGTCGAGCAGCACGTCGACCAGGTGGTCGTGCAGCAGGTTCACCTCGTCGACGTAGAGCACGCCCTCGTGCGCGGCGGCCAGCAGTCCCGGCTGGAACGCCCGCTCGCCGTCGCGCAGGACCTTCTCCAGGTCCAGCGACCCGACCACGCGGTCCTCGGTGGCGCCGACCGGCAGTTCGACCAGCCGCGCGGGCCGTGCCCCGTCGTCGCCGGACACCGGCGGCAGCAGCGCGGCGAGGCCGCGGACCACGGTGGACTTGGCGGTGCCCTTCTCGCCGCGCACCAGCACCCCACCGATGCCGGGATGGACCGCACACAGCGTCAGCGCGAGCCGCAGCTGGTCCTGGCCGACGATCGCGCTGAACGGGAATCCCGGTTCCGGACCGGTCTGCGTCATCGAACTCAGCTGTGCCACGGTGCAATTCCCTTCACTCCCCGGTGTCCGCGCCGAGGGTCGGAGTCGATCCTCTACCGCGGCGATCTGACTCCGGCTCCCGACCGGGTCGGGTGACCGTCACAGTGGCGGGACCGTGCCTGACTTGCACAGGACTTCCCCGCGGCAGGGACATTGTTCGAGGTGACTCTATCGGGCGCAACGACGGCCGCCGCCACCGCGCCCGGTGGGCGCGATGACGGCGGCGGTTCGGTACCTGTGCTGGGTCAGACGGCGGCCGCGGTGGCGACCGCGTCCGCGGATTCGAGCTGCAGCACCCGGTTGGACCAGTCCCACACCTCGCGGAAGAGGGACTCGTTGTCGGAGAGCTTGACCCCGAGGGAGGGCACCATCTGCTTGAGCTGCGGCTCCCAGGCCTTGTACTGCTCGCCGAAGCAACGCTGCATCACGTCGAGCATTGCCGGGACCGCGGTCGAGGCGCCCGGCGAGGCGCCGAGCAGGCCGGCGATGCTGCCGTCCGCGGCGCTGACCACCGCGGTGCCGAACTCGAGGACACCGCCCTTGCCCTTGGCCCGGCGGATCACCTGGACGCGCTGCCCGGCCGTGATGAGCTCCCAGTCCTTGCCGAGCGCCTGCGGGACGAACTCGCGCAGGGTCTCGATGCGGCCGGCCTCCGACTTCGTCAGCTCACTGACCAGGTACTTCACCAGGCCGAGCTCGGAGACACCGACGCCGAGCATGGACAGCAAGTTGTTCGGCTTGACCGAACCGGGCAGGTCGGTGACCCGACCCTCCTTGAGGAACTTCGGCGACCAGCCGGCGTAGGGGCCGAACAGAAGTCCGGGCTTGCCGCCGATGACGCGGGTGTCCAGGTGCGGCACCGACATCGGCGGGGCACCGACGGCCGCCTTGCCGTACACCTTCGCGCGGTGCTGGGCGATCAGTTCGGGGTTGGTGCAGCGCAGGAACGCGCCGCTGACCGGGAACCCGCCGAAGCCCTTGGCCTCGGCGATGCCGGACTTCTGCAGCAGGTGCAGCGCGCCGCCGCCGGCGCCGACGAACACGAACTTCGCGTTGACCTTCCGGCGGGCGCCGGTGCGACGGTTGTGGACCTTGACGTCCCAGGTGCCGTCGGACTGCTTCGAGATGTCGGTGACCTCGTGGCCGAAATACACGAGACCGCCGGAGGCGCCGACGTGGCCGAGCAGCTGCTTGGTGAGCGCGCCGAAGTCGACGTCGGTGCCGCCGTCGGTCCAGTTCAGTGCGACGGGGTCGGAGAAGTCGCGCCCCTTGGCCATCAGCGGCAGGCGGCGGGCGAACTCCTCCGGGCGCTCGGTGTACTCCATGCCGGCGAACAGCGGGTGGCCGGCGAGGGCGTCGTAACGCGCCCGCAGGTACTTCACGTTGTCCGCGCCGTGCACGAAGCTCACGTGCGGGATCGGGTTGATGAACTCGCGGGGCTCGGTGAGGATGCCCTTCTCGACCGCGTGCGCCCAGAACTGCCGCGAGACCTGGAACTGCTCGTTGACGTTGATCGCTTTGGCGATGTCGACGGAGCCGTCGGAGTTCTCCGGGGTGTAGTTGAGCTCGCACAGTGCCGAGTGCCCGGTGCCCGCGTTGTTCCACGGGTCGCTGCTCTCCGCGGCGGCGGCGTCGAGCCGCTCGAACACGCTGATCGACCAGTCCGGCTGCAGCTCACGAAGGAGAGCACCGAGGGTGGCGCTCATGATGCCCGCACCGACGAGCACGACATCGGTCTTGGCCTGTACCGCGTTGTTGTCTGACACTGGAGAATCGACTTCCTTGTCCATTGGCAGTGGGCAGTCACACCGACTGCAGCCGACAGGTTACCCGGGCGTATATGGGCCGTTAACCTCACCCAATTGTGCCCCCCTGCGGGGAGGTTTCCCGCACATTACTGTTGTGATCTGTGACTACATGGGCACCGGACCTTCTTGGTGACGGATATGAGCAGCTGACGATCCCGCTCGGGACGGATCCGGACGGCGAGGGCGACGTCCTGGCTACCCTGGTCCGATACCGCCCGGAGCACGCCCCCGGCACCCGTCGCGCCGTGCTCTACGTGCACGGATTCACCGACTACTTCTTCCAGAAGCATCTCGCGGAGCACTTCCACGAGCAGGGCTACGCGTTCTACGCGCTGGACCTGCGCAAGTGCGGCCGGTCCCTGCGGGCCGGCCAGACGCCGCATTTCGTGACCGATCTCTCTTTCTACGACGCGGAGCTCGATCGCGCCCTGACCATCGTCCGCGAGGACGTCGGCGGCGGGCCGAGTGGAGCCGGCGGAACGAGCTGGGGCCCGGGCGAGGGTTCCGTGCTGCTGACCGCGCACTCCACCGGCGGGCTGATCCTGCCGCTGTGGCTCGACCGCCTGAACGCGCGGCCCGGCGGCAGTGCCGGCGCGGGCGTGCGAGGCCTGATCCTCAACAGCCCGTGGTTCGACCTGCAGGGCCCGTCGTACCTGCGCAGTGTCGGCACGGTGGCGGTCGACGCGGTCGGCCGGGTGAAGGAAAAGCTGGTCATCAAGCAGCCGCCCGCCGACGTGTACGGCCGGACCCTGCACCGCGACCACGGCGGCGAGTGGGACTACGACCTCGATTGGAAGCCGCTCACCGGCTTCCCCGTCACCTTCGGGTGGATGCGAGCGATCCGGCGCGGTCACGCCCGCCTGCACCGCGGCCTCGACATCGGCGTGCCGTCCCTGATCCTGCGGTCCAAGACGACGCACTACTCCATGCGACACACCGAGAAGTCCGAGGTGGCGGACCTCATCCTCGACGTCACACAGATCGCGAAGTGGTCGGGCTGCCTCGGCGACCGCACCACGATCGTGCCGATCGAGGGAGCCCGGCACGACGTGTTCCTGTCTCGCGAGGTTCCGCGCAAGCAGGCCTTCGACGAGGTGGACCAGTGGCTGGGCTGGTTGAACGGTCACAGCGCGTGAATCACTTCGACCTCGCGATCATCGGATCCGGTTCCGGCAACACGATTCTCGACGACCGGTTCGCCGACATGCGGGTGGCGATCCTCGAGGGCGGGACCTTCGGCGGCACCTGCCTCAACGTCGGGTGCATCCCGACCAAGATGTTCGTCTACGCCGCCGAGGTCGCGCGGGCGGTTCGGCACGCGAGCCGCTACGGCGTCGACGCGCACGTCGAGAAGGTGCGGCGGTCGGACATCGTGGACCGGGTGTTCGACCGGATCGATCCGATCTCGGCGGGCGGGGAGCGTTACCGCCGCGACGAGAACCCCAACACCACACTGTTTTCCGGCTACGCCTCGTTCGTCGGGCCGCGGCAGATCCGAACCGGCACCGGGGAGGTGATCACCGCGGACCAGGTGGTGATCGCGGCCGGTTCCCGTCCGATCGTCCCCGACGAGATCAGTCGCAGCGGCGTCCCGTACTTCACCAACGACGACATCATGCGACTGCCGGCACTGCCCGAGCACCTGGTGATCGTCGGGAGCGGGTTCATCGCGTCCGAGTTCGCGCACGTCTTCTCCGCCTTCGGCAGCCGGGTGTCGATCATCGGCCGCGGCGAGCGGCTGCTGCGGGACCTCGACGCCGACGTCTCGCAGCGGTTCACCGACCTGGCGCGACGGAAGTGGGATGTGCACCTGGGCAACCCGGTGATCGAGGTGGCGGGCGGTCCCGGCGAGGTGCGGGTGACCCTCGCCGACGGGACGGTGGTCGCCGGCGACACCCTGCTGGTGGCGACCGGGCGCACCCCGAACGGCGATCGGATCGGGGCGGAGTCCGCGGGGATCGCGGTCCGCGCCGACGGCCGCGTGGTGGTCGACGAGTTCCAGCGCACCGCCGCCGAGGGCGTCTTCGCGCTCGGCGACATCTCGTCTCCGCACCAGCTCAAGCACGTGGCCAACCACGAGGCACGCGTGGTGCAGGCGAACCTGCTCCGCGGCGCGTGGAGCGGCGACGAGCCGCTGGTCCGCACGGATCACCGGTTCGTGCCGTCGGCGGTGTTCACGGACCCGCAGATCGCCACGGTCGGACTGACCGAGGACCAGGCCCGCGAGCAGGGGCACGACGTCGCGGTGAAGGTCCAGAAGTTCGCCGACGTCGCCTACGGCTGGGCGATGGAGGACGACGAGGGCCTGTGCAAGGTGATCGCCGACCGCAGCACCGGACAGCTCCTCGGCGCGCACATCATCGGCGCACAGGCCTCCACCCTGATCCAGCCGCTGATCCAGGCGATGAGCTTCGGGTTGCCCGCGCGCGAGATGGCCCTCGGCCAGTACTGGATCCATCCCGCACTGACCGAGGTCGTCGAGAACGCCCTGCTCGGCCTCTGATGCGGCCACGCCGCAGTGGTGCGGGGGCGGGGGGGCGGGTGTGCCCGGAACGGCGCCACGACGCCGCGCGCAGCCCCACTAACGGA
>NZ_JBHZAH010000046.1:0-35640 GCF_042754225.1 Rhodococcus sp. NPDC059234 | reverse complement strand
ACTATAAATCTCTCGAGGGAACTGGTGTCTAATTAAGAGAAAGCGTCATGACCGAGTTCGTCTGGCGCCTGCCGTCGCGCGGCGACGGCAGGCACGCGGCGCCGGGTGCGCGCAACCGCGGCGGCTTCGGCGGCCCGCGGGTGCCCACCCCGGCGACGGACCTGCGGCCCGGCAACTTCGGGCCGTTCGACGAGCTGTCGCAGGTGGTGCTCGCCGCCGAACTGTCCGGGCTCGACGGGGTGCTCGCGCCCTACGACCCGCTCGGCGAGGAGTCCTGGATCGTGGCGGGCGGCGCGCTGCGGGAGACCCGGCACGCCGGGGTGGTCGTGGAGTTCCACCCCGCGTTCGGCACCCCGGTGTACGCGGCGAAGGTGTCCGCGACGCTGCAGCGGCTCTCGGCCGGCCGCCTCTCGTGGCGACTGCACGTCGAGACCGACGAGGCCGACGCCCGTGCACGCGGCGACCGCGTCACCGGGGTCGACCGCTACGCGCGTGCGGCGGAGTTCCTGTCCGTCGCCCGCGGCGTGTGGAACGAGGCGCCGGTGGCCGGGGCCGGGTTCGCTGGCACCGACTTCCAGTTCGCGGGGGAGTACTTCGACGTGATCGACGGCGGATTCCGCGGCATCCTGTCCGGGTTGCCGTTCCCGACCGTCCACCTCTCCGGATCCTCGGAGGAGGCCCTGGAGCTGTCGGCGCGGCACGCGGACGTGCACGTGTTCACCGAGACCGTCGACGGCGTCGCGGCGTCCGTCGACTCGCTCCGTCGGCGCGCGGCGGCGGCCGGCCGCACCGTCCGGGCCGGGCTGGAGCTGCCGATCATCGCCCGCGAGAGCGAGGACGAGGCCTGGGCGCGGGCGCAGCGGCAGTGGCAGGAGGTGCACTCCGACGGCGTCGGTGCGCGCTCCCTCGACCTCGGCGACGGCCGCTGGGCCGGCTTCACCGAGATCGGCTACGACCAGCCGATCGGCCTGGTCGGCAGCTACGAGCAGGTGGCGGAGCAGCTCTCGGGCTACATCGAGGCCGGCATCGAGACCGTCGTGCTGTCCGGGCATCCGCACATCGAGGAGGTGCACCGCGCCGGCGAGCACCTGCTGCACCTCGTCGACCCCGCCGGTCGCACCCTCGGCCACGCCCCCCGTCACGGTCAGGAGGCCACCGCATGAGCATCGACTTCTACTGGCGCATCGGGATGGAGGGCGACCACGCGTCGCTGCGCACGCCCCGTCGCTACAACCGCGGCAACGCGAACGGCTACGGTCCCGGCAACATCGCCCCCGCGATCCGCGGCGGCGAACTCGACGGCTACAGCTACGTCGACCACGTCGCGGCGGTCGCGAAGGCGTCGGAGTCGGCGGGGTTCGTCGGGGGTCTGCTGCCCTCGTTCCCGGTCACCGAGGACCCGTGGGCGCTCGCGTCGGCGCTGGCCCGCGAGACCAGCACCTACCGCTTCATGGTGGCCTTCCAGCCCGGCTTCCTGCATCCCGTGCAGGCCGCCCGGATGTCGGCGAGCCTGCAGCGGGCCACCGGCGGCCGGCTGGTCTACAACATCATCAGCGGCGGCGGGGGACCGGCGCAGCTGTGGTGGGGCGACAAGGTCGACCACGACGACCGCTACGCGCGCACCAGCGAGTTCCTGGACGTGCTGCGCGGGGTGTGGGACGGCGACCCGTACGACTACGACGGCCGGTTCTTCCGGACCGACGGGGCCGCGCTGCCGCCCGGGCTGGCCGGTCAGCCGTTCCCGGAGGTGTACTTCTCGGGATCCTCGGCCGCCGCGGTGAACGCGGCCGGGCTGCACAGCGACTACTACCTGTCCTGGCTCGAGCCGTTCGCGGACCTGCGGGCGAAGTTCGACGGCGTCCGAGCGCACGCCGAGAAGCTGGGGCGCACACCGAAGTTCGCGGTCCGCATCGACATCGTCGCCCGGCACACCGAGGAGGCGGCCTGGGCGGAGATCGAGAAGGGCTGGGCGTTCGTGGACCGCGAGGCCGCGAACCGGGCCGCCCAGGGCGACTCGGTCGGCGCCGCGCGGATCGCCGGCTGGGTGCCCGAGACCATCACCGGCTACCGCGACCTGGAGGTCCAGCCGAACGTGTGGTGCGGGTTCAGCCTCATCCGCGGCGGCCCCGCCTTCGGGCTGGTCGGCAGCTACGAGCAGGTCGCCCAGCGACTCGACGAGCTGCGTGCCCTCGGCGTCGACTCGTTCATTCTCGCCGGCAACCCGCACCTCGAGGAGGCCTACCGCGTCGGCGAGGAGGTCCTCCCGCTCCTCCAGGCGGCTCCGCCGCCCGTGCGCGCTTCCCGAGTCCACGGACTCGACAACCGCGCACCGTTGCTCACCCCCTGACCCGCCGTCGAATCAACAGGAGAGAAACCATGACCACCACCGAACCCCGTATCAGCGAGACCATTTCCGCCTTCGTCGACGCCACCGCCCGCGACGCGCAGAAGGCGTTCCGGGTGTTCCGGGACACCGGCACCGTCTCCGCGAACGGCACCGTCAACTTCGTCGAGCGGGTGCCCGGCGAGGAGATCGCCGTCGCCCTCAACGAGCCCGGCCCGTGGGCCGACGACCCGATCGCGCAGCCAGTGGTCGCGACCTTCGACGGAGAGGTGCTCGCCGGCACCGGCTCGGCGGGCTTCGTC
Organism: Rhodococcus sp. NPDC059234; assembly: GCF_042754225.1. Lineage (NCBI taxonomy): Bacteria > Bacillati > Actinomycetota > Actinomycetes > Mycobacteriales > Nocardiaceae > Rhodococcus > Rhodococcus sp. NPDC059234. Next base: position 32,994 of record NZ_JBHZAH010000046.1, on the reverse strand, counting down.
TCCGCCTACGCCGACCTGTTCCGCCGCCACCCCGAGATCACCTCGGTGGTGCACGTGCACACCCCGTGGCTGGGCGGGTTCGCACAGACCCACCAGCCGCTGCCGATCCGGTACGCGGCCTCGCAGCGGCTGACCCTGTCGCGTTCCATCCCGCCGCACATCGATCGCAGCATCGGCGCCGGTGAGTTCATCCTCGGCGAGCTGGTCCGCGACCCCGACCTGGTCGCGATCTTCGAGGCCAACGGCGGCGTGAACGTCATCGGCCGCGACGGGCTCCTCGAACTGGCCAAGTTCGTCGTGCTGCTCGAGGAGGGCGCCCGGTACCAGGCCATCGGCGAGTCCGTCGGCGGCACCGTCGAATTCGACCCGACCAACCTCGTAGCCCAGTGGGGCCGCAGCGGCCTGCTCGAGCGGGCCCGCGAGCGCGGCCTGGTCTGATGCGCCGACGCGCAGTGGTGCGGTTGCAGAGTCCCTGGGCTCCGTAACCGCACCACTGCGGCGAAGCCGCATTCCCTCCCGATCAAGAAGGACATCAGTGAGTCTCATCGTTTCCCGCCGTCGCTTCCTCCTGGGTTCGGGTGCCGTCGGCGCCGGCCTGCTCCTCGGCGGGAGCCTCGCGGCCTGTGCCACGGGAGCGGCAGGCGAGTCCGCCGCGGGCGGGCAGCCGGTGCGTGGCGGCAGGTTGCGGATGGGCGTGGTCGACGGCAATCAGAAGGGCAACCTCGACCCGCACGTCGCCGTCGGCTACGGCAGCATCATCCGGGGATTCGCGCTGTACGCGAAGCCGTGGGAGTGGAACTCCCAGATGCAGACCCAGCTCGCGCTCGCCGAGTTCGCCGAGCCGAATGCCGACGCCTCGGTGTGGACGGTGCGGCTGCGCGACGGGCTCGAGTTCCATCACGGCAAGACCGTCACCGCGGACGACCTGATCCACACGATCCGGCGGATCCAGGACCCGAAAACCGGTTCGGCCGTGCGGGACCCGTTCGTCGACGCGGGCGCGCTCGAGAAGCTCGACGACCGGACGGTGGCGGTGCGCTTCGTCGGCGGGCGCGGGTACGTGGCGTTCCCGTCGGTGTTCGTGAACTTCGGCGGCGTCGTCCCGACAGACTTCGACCCGGTCACCAACCCGGTCGGCGCGGGACCGTACAAGATCAAGGAGTACACCCCCGGTCAGCGGTCGGTGTTCACCCGCTTCGACAACTACTTCCGTGAGGGCGCCCCGTACCCCGACGAGCTCGAGATCATCGACTTCAAGGACGACGGTGCCCGTGTCGCCGCGCTGCAGGCCGGCCAGATCGACACCGCGGACCGGGTCAGTGCGGAGCAGTTCCGGGTGCTCGAGAACGACCCGAAGATCAAGCTCCTCGTCAACCACACCGGTGGTGCGATCGGGGTCAACCTCAACCTGGCGAAGGAGCCGTTCAACGATCCCCGGGTCGCCGAGGCGTTCAAGTACATCCTCGACCGCGACGAACTGGTGAAGCGGGCACTCGGCGGGTACGGCAGGGTGGCGAACGACCTGTTCTCGCCGGACGATCCGACCTTCCCCACCGACATCCCGCAGCGAACGCAGGACCTCGACCGGGCCAGGAAGCTGCTCGCCGAGGCCGGTCGGCAGAACCTGGCCTTCGACCTGACCGTCGGACCCACCCCGAACGCGTCGGCCTCGGCCGCGGTGATCGCCGAGCAGGCGCGCAAGGCGGGCGTCACCGTCAACATCAGGCAGGTCGACAGCGCCACCTTCAACGGGCCCGACCGCGACCAGTGGGTCGCCAGCGTCCCGACCGGGGCCCCGCAGAATCCGCTCGCCAGCCGGGCCCGGTACTACACCCCGAACGCGCCGGTGAACCCGACGCACTTCGACAGCCCGCGCTACAACGAGTTGTACGAGCAGCTGACCAGCCAGCCGAACGAGGACCTGCGCAAACCGTTGGCCAAGGAGATGGAGCAGATCTTCCACGATCAGGGTGGCGAGATCGTCTGGGGCTACGTCGATTCGGTGGACGCGTACCGAAGCAACGTCGGCGGGGTCGTCGAGGAGCACTCGCACTTCCCGACCTGGCGTTTCGACAAGCTCTGGGTGAGCTGAGTTGGCCACCGTCGCGGTCGACTCCGCGGGCCCGGTGGCCGGGGTCCTCGGACGCCGGCCACCGTGGCTGGGCTGGTTTCTGCGCCGGGCCCTGTCCGGGGCCCTCGCGGTCGCGGTGATCTCGATGATCGTGTTCGCCGCGACCGTTGCGCTGCCGTCCGACCCCGCCCGCACCATCCTCGGTCCGGACGCTCGACCGGAGGCCATCGCGACCCTGCAGGGCAAACTCGGTCTCGGGGACCCGATCTGGGAGCAGTACCTGCGGTGGCTCGGTTCCGCGGTGCGCCTGGACTTCGGGGCGTCGTTGGACTCGGCGGTGCCGATCACCACGCTGGTCGGTGGGTGGCTGGCGAACACGCTGAGCCTGCTCGCCGTCGTGCTGGTGTTCTCGGTGCCGCTGGCGCTGGGCCTCGGCGTGTACGCGGCCGTTCGTCGCGACAGTTGGATCGACCGAGCGGTGGTCAACACCGCAGTCTTCTTCAAGGCGATCCCCGGGTTCGTGCTCGCCGTGGTGCTGGTGCTGGTGTTCGCCACCTCCGTGTTCGACATCCTGCCCGCGGCCTCCCTGCTGGATCCGAACCTGCCCGCGCTCGCACAGCCGCAGTACCTGGTGCTGCCCGCGCTCGCGTTGATCGCCGGCGCCGTGCCGTACCTGCTACGGCAGGTGCGGGCCTCGGTGGTCGAGGTGCTCGAGTCCGAGTACGTGCTCGCGGCCCGGTTGCGCGGCACAGACTTTCGCACCGTCCTGCGCAGGCACGTCCTCCCGAACGCGCTGATCCCCGCAATCCAGGCGTTCGCCTTGACGCTGAGCGTGCTCGTCGGCGGCACCGTCGTCATCGAGGTGGCCTTCAGCTATCCGGGCATCGGCAGCGGGCTGGACGGGGCGGTCGGCATGCGCGACCTGCCGGTGATCCAGGCCTGCGTCCTCGTCGTCGCGACCGCGGTGGTGCTGATCAACCTGGCCGCCGACCTCGCGACCGTCCTGCTCACCCCGCGCCTGCGCACCGCGTCCGGCACCAACGGCATCACCGGGAGGACCGCATGACCGGGTGGTGGCGGAGCGGGCAGGCGAGGGTCGGCCTCGCGCTGACCCTGGTGGTCCTGGCCGTCGGGTTCCTCGGACCGTGGCTGGCGCCGCACCGCGAGGAGGAGTTGCTCGGGCAGACCTACGGGGCGCCGGAATCGGGCGCGCCGCTCGGCTACGACTTCCTCGGGCGGGACGTCCTCTCGCGGACCCTGCACGGCGGGTTCTCGCTGATCTGGATGACGGTGCTCGCCTCGGTCGCCGCGATCCTCCTCGGCAGCGCGGTCGGGATGCTGTCGGGGTACCTGCGCGGCAGAGTCGACCAGGCCGTGGTGTGGCTGGCGGACGTGCTGCTCGCCTTTCCGAACATCGTGCTGGTCCTGCTCGTCGTCTCGATGCTCGGCCGCAGCGAGTGGCTGATCGTCGCGACTGTGGTCCTCGCGTTTCTGCCGGGCGTGGTCCGGCTGGCACGGGCCTCGACGCTGGACGTGGTCGGCCAGGAGTACGTGGAGGTCGCCGAGATGCTCGGCTACCCGCGCCGGCGGATCCTCTGCGCCGAGGTGCTGCCGAACATCCTTTCGCCGTTGCTCGTTCACCTCGGCACGATGCTCACCTGGGCGGTCGGGATTCTCGGAGCGATCAGCTTCCTCGGCTACGGCGTCGAGGCACCGGCCGCCGACTGGGGCCTGATGGTCAACGAGAACCGCAACGGCATGCGCATCCAACCCTGGGCGGTGATCGCTCCGGTCCTGTTCATCGCTCTGTTCGCGTTGGGGACCAACAGCTTCGCGGAGGGCCTGCGCCCGCCGGTGACGCGGGCGCGCGTCGGGAAGGAGACACTCCGATGAGCATCGGACTGCACGAGGCGGCGGAGACGGAGTCCGCGGAGCCGCCCGGATTCGCCGTGGTCGTCGACGATCTGACCGTGGTCCTCGACGGCGGCGCCGAGATCGTCAGCGGGGTCGGCTTCGGCCTGTCCGCGGGGGAGGTGCTCGGTCTGGTCGGCGAGTCCGGGTCCGGTAAGACCACCGTCGGCACCGCGCTGCTCGGCTACGCCCGGCCCGGCGCGCACATTCGGTCCGGACGCGTTCTGGTCGGCGGCGTCGACGTCCTCGCGCTGGACGAGCGCGCCCTGCAGACGGTGCGGGGTCGAGCGGTCGCGTACGTGCCGCAGGACCCGGGATCGGCGCTCGACCCCGGTCAGCGGATCGAATCGCTGCTGAGAACGACTCTCGCACAGCACCTTCCGGAGTTGAGCGCCGAGGAGGCCGACGAGCGGATCGCGGACGTGCTCGCCGACGTCGGGCTCCCCGCGGACGCGGACTTCCAGCGCCGGTACCCGCACCAGCTCTCGGGCGGTCAGCAGCAGCGCGTGGTGATCGCGGCGGCCTTTCTGCCTCGGCCGACGCTGGTGGTGCTCGACGAACCGACCACGGCCCTGGACGTGACCACCCAGGCCCGGATCCTCGAAACGCTGCGCGAGCTGTGCACCCGGCACCGCGTCGCGGCGGTGTACGTCTCGCACGACCTCGCGGTGGTCAAGGACGTCGCCGATCGGGTTCTGGTGCTCTACGCCGGGCGGGTGGTCGAGCGGGCCTCCCGCGACGCGCTGTTCGCCTCGCCCGCACACCCGTACACCCGGGGACTGCTCGCCGCGATCCCCGACGTCGCGGTGCGTACCGCGCTGGTGCCGATCCCGGGCCGGGCGCCGGCACCGGGCCAGCGCCCGGCGGGCTGCGCATTCGCGCCGCGATGCGCGTTGGCCACCGACGAGTGCGAGCGCGCGGTCCCGACGTCGGTGCTGGTCGGGCCCGACCAGCGGGCCGCCTGCGTGCACACCGCCCTCGCGGGGGCGCACTCGCGAACGCCTGCACCGCTGTTCGCCCCGGCGCCGGCCGCGGCGGGCGCCGCGCCGCTGCTGGTGGTCGAGAACGCGAACGCCCACTACGGCCGCGCGCACGTGCTCAGGGACGTCTCGCTGCACGTCGGCGTCGGGGAATGCCTTGCGGTGGTGGGGGAGTCGGGGTCCGGCAAGACCACCCTCGCCCGCGGGCTCGCGGGCATCGGCGAGCACTTCGACGCGACCGTGACCCTCGCCGGCGTCGCTGTCCCGAGCCGCGCCCGCCGGCGAACCCCGGGGGTCCGCAAGGCCGTGCAGCTGGTGTTCCAGAATCCCCAGCGGGCGCTGAACCCACGGCTGACGGTCGGACGCACGCTGCGCTCGGTGGTGCGGCACTTCGAGCCGGTCGATCGAACGGAGGCGGACCGGCGGGTCGCGGCGATCCTCGACCGGGTCGAGCTCGCGCCGCGGGTCGCGGACCTGCTGCCGCGCAACCTGTCCGGCGGCGAGCGGCAACGCGTCGCCGTCGCGCGAGCCCTGCTCTGCGAGCCGGACCTGCTCATCTGCGACGAGATCACCTCGGCCCTGGACGTTTCCGTGCAGGCGGCGGTGCTCGGGCTGCTGCGCGGGCTGCAGCAGGACGGGCTGTCGCTGCTGTTCGTCACCCACGACCTGGGTGTCGTCCGGGCGGTGGCCGATCGGGTGCTGGTGCTGCGCGACGGTCGCGTCGTCGAGCAGGGACCGGTCGCGGACGTCCTCGACAACCCCCTCAGCCCCTACACGCAACGACTTGTCGGCGATTCCCCGAGTCTTCGAGACCACATACAAGGAGAGGTCGCATGACCACCGAGATCTACAGTTTCCTGTCCTCCTCGCCCGCGCAGTACCCGTGGGAGAACCACTCCGGGGGCCTCGAGCACCTGACGAGGGACGCCCGCGCCATCGACGAGGGCGGGTACGCGGGGGCGCTGGTCGCCACCGGCATCGCCGCCGGACCGGACCCGTGGGTCACCTCGGCCGCGGTCATCCCCGAGACCAGCCGGATGAAGTTCCTGCTCGCCGTCCACCCGTCGGTGACCACCCCCGCGACGCTGGCCAAGCAGGTCGCGACCTTCGACGAGCTGTCCAACGGGCGGATCCTGACGAACATCGTGACCGGGTCCGCGTCCACCCCGGGGCGTTCGGGCGGCACCGCGTCCGCCGGGGTCACCCTCGACCACGACGCGCGCTACCGGTACACCGACGAGTTCCTGCACGTGTACCGCGGCTTGATCTCCGGGGAGAAGGTGAACTTCGACGGCGAGTTCATCTCCATCCACGAGGGCTTCACCGGGATCCGGCCGGTGCAGAAGCCGTACCCGGCGATCTGGTTCGGCGGGTCGTCCGATGCCGCGATCGAGGTCGCGGGCAAGCACGCCGACGTGTACGCCACCTGGGGCGAGCCGATCGACCTGCTCACCGAGAAGATCGGCAAGGCCCGGGCGGCCGCGGCCCGGCACGGCCGCGAGATCAGGGTCGGCTGCCAGTTCAACGTCATCGTCCGGGACACCAAGGAACAGGCCTGGGCCGCGGCCCAGGAACTGCTCGACCAGGCCGACGACGGCTTCATCGAGCAGTTCCTCGCGGGTCTGGCCGCAGGCGACTCGGTGGGTCAGCACCGGCAGCTCGGCTTCCACGAGCGCAAGCGCCCCGAGCACGCCCGCGACCTGGAGATCGAACCGGACATCTGGACCGGTTTCGGGCTGCTGCGCGTCGGCCCGGGCCTGGCCATCGTCGGCGACCCCGAGACCGTAGCCGCGCGCCTGCGCGGCTACCGCGAGGCCGGCATCGACGCCTTCATCCTGCAGAACTGGCCCTACGTCGAGGAGACGCAGCGCATCGCCCGGGACGTGCTGCCGCTGCTCGAGAACGACCTCGTCACCGCCAACTGAGCTTCCACCCAACAACTTTCGAAGGAGACTCCCGAAAATGAGCATTCGTGTCGGCTACTTCCCGCACAACAACTCGCTGTTCGTCCTGCGTCACCGCGGCATCCTCGAGCGCGCCCTGCCCGATGTGGAATGGGTCGACCTTCGCGCACTTCCGGAGGCCGAACCGGTGGACGTGACGGCCGCGCTGCCGAGCCTCCACTCCGACTGGCTGTTCGACGACGGCGGCTACGACGTCATCGGCACCGGCTTCACCCCGCCGATCACCGCGCTCGCCAAGGGGCACGACGTGGTCTACGTCGGTGTCTCGGGCCCGCGCATCGAGAACGGTCGCCTGGTGGCTCTCGCCGGCTCCGGCATCGAGACCGTCGCTGACCTGTCGGGCAAGCGGGTCGGCATCGCGCACGGCTCCTGGCAGACCAGCCTGCTGCTGATCGCCCTGGACCAGGTGGGGCTGACCTGGGCGGACGTCGAGCCGATCGACACCGGCGTGCGGGAGGGCGGCGCCGCGCTGCTCGCGGGCGAGCTCGACGCCTGGGTGGGGTCGTACCCCGGACTCGACGCGCTCGAGAGCGAGCACGAGGTGCGCACCCTCGTCGGCACCGAGTCGCTGTTCAGCCACCCGTCGCTGTGGTTCACCAGCCGCGAGTTCGCGGAAACCAACCGCGAGGCCCTCGAGGCGGTCGTCGCCGCGCTGCAGGAATCCGACGCGTGGATCGAGGCGAACCCCCGCGAGGCCGCGCAGTACTTCGTCGACGACACCCTCGCCCGCGGCGGGAAGGCCGACCTGGACCAGTGGGAGAACGCGCTGCGCGGACGGCCGTGGGGCGTCGCCCCCGTCGGGGAGTCCTTCCTCGACGAGCAACAGCACACCGCGGACCTGTTGGCCGCCAACGGTTTGCTGGCGCGCACGGTCGACGTGCGTTCGGCCGTCGTTCCCTGGATCGGCGAGGTCGTCGAGGCGAGTCGGTCCGGAGTGCGGGCCTAGGATCGGTGAAATCCTCGCGGTGCGGGTCAACGGTCCCCGCGTCGACCCGCACCGATCACCCGGCCGGTGCCGGACGCTGTTCAGCCCCAGCCCGCGGGGACGCGCGAACCAGCAGACCCGGAAGTCACGTCACGCCTCCGCATCTGATGCGGTGCTCAGTGTTCCGAGATGACGGATCCGTCCGCTCTCGTCGAGTTCCACGGCGATGTCGATCCCGACCCTGCGCAGGAACTCGTAGTCGTGGCTGACGATCAGAATCGCACCGCCGTAGCCGTCGAGTGCCTCGGCGAGTTGCTCGACGCTGGAGATGTCGAGGTTGTTCGTCGGCTCGTCGAGGATCAGCAATTGTGCGGGCGGATCTGCCAGGAGCAGCCTCGCGAGCGAGACACGGAACCGTTCGCCACCGGAGAGGGTGGCGACGGGACGGTCGACGCTGCTCCCTCTGAGCAGCAGGCGGGCGAGCTGATTGCGAATGGTGCCGACTGGTGTGCTGCGCGCGACGTCCTGCACGTTCTCCAGCGCGCTCGCTTCTTCGTCGAGGTTGTCGAGTCGCTGCGGGAGGTACCCGACTCGTTCGGTGAGCAGCACACCCTGCGCCCGCGCCGGGTCGGTGGTGGTGCCGGCGACGAGTTGTTCGAGGAGCGTCGACTTGCCGGCACCGTTGGGTCCGACGAGCGCGACGCGCTCGGGACCCTGGATCACGATTGTGCTGTCTGCGTCGCTGAGTTCGGCGAGGCGCCGACTCCGCGGCACGTCCGGGTCGGGGAGGACGAGGTGGATGTGTTCGTCCCCTCGCACGCGCAAGTCGGCGGCATCGACGGCGGCCTGGGCGGCGTCGACCTTGGCGTCGAGCGTCGAACGCATGGACCCCGCGGACGCCTGAGCCTTGCTGGCTCGATTCCCTGCCAAGATCTTGGGAATCCCGCCGTCTCTCTGGGTCTTCTTGGCTGTACGTTCGCGGCGGGCCAATTTGGTCTCGGCCTCGATCCGCTGACGCTTCTCGACCCTGAGCGCCTGTTGGGCGGAGCGGGCAGCCTGGACGGCCGCCGCCTGTTCCTGCTCGCGATGCTCCTTCCACGCACCGTAGGGGCCGCCGAACACGTCGAGGCGCCCGGCGTGCAACTCGGCTGTGTGATCCATGTGTTCGAGCAGTTCCAGGTCGTGGCTGACGACGATGAGCGTGCCCGGCCAGGCATCGACGAACTCGGCGAGCTTGGCACGGGTGGGGCGGTCGAGGTTGTTCGTGGGTTCGTCGAGCAGTGTGATCGGGGTGCGGCGGATCCGCAGGCCTGTGATGGCGATGAGCATCGCCTCGCCACCGGACACCTCGTCGACTCGGCGGTCGAGGTCCGCCGCGGTGAACCCGATCTCGTGCAGGGCCTCGTCGGCACGTGCCTCGATGTCCCAGGCGTCGCCGACGGTGTCGAACCGATGCGCGGCGACATCTCCGGACTCGATCGCCCGGAGCGCGGTGAGGATGCCGTCGATGCCGAGCAGTTCAGCGACTGTCGAGTTCTTCCCGAGTGTGAGTGTCTGGGGAAGGTATCCGACGTCGCCCACCGTGTCGACCTGCCCCGACGTGGGATGCAGCAGGCCGGCGATCAGCCGCAGCAGGGTGGACTTGCCGGCGCCGTTGCGGCCGACGAGTCCTGTGCGGCCCGCGGTGAAGGTGCCGCTGAGGCGGTCGATCGCGACAGTGCCGTCAGGCCATTCGAAGGTGAGATCTCTGAGGGTGACGGCTGAGGTCGTGGACATGGGTGCGTTCTCCTTCAACCGCTCGTGGCGAGCGGGCGATGCAGGTCGGTGGGTCAGGTGTCGATCGGCGTCGGCCCCTCGGCGCCCGGCTCGAGTCACGGGCGTGCGGTTTGTCCGCATGCCGCATCGGCGGCTGTGCCGAGTTGGCGGAGCCCTGCTTCTCGAATTCCCTTGGCGTGCGGTCTCCGTGCGACCTCGTCGACGTGTCCGTTCGAGGGCGATCGGAAGGTGCTCTGTGCGCAGACGTGACGCTGATCGGTGCAGCGCGAACGTGCCGGAATACGCTCGGTCGAATGGGCTGGCCCGATCGCACAACTGTGCGTACGGCAACAACCCATGACGTATGGGCGAGGTCGTTCACCGGGGTGCGATCCGCACCCACTCGGCAAAGGCCACCGGCAGTTCGGTGGCTAGATTCTGTCGACCTCGATCTCCATGACGGTCAATCTATCAGCCACGCTCCGGGAGGAGTCCGCGCGGTGTTCCCGTCGGTCACCTCCGCATGTCGGATCCGATCTCGTGCTCCGACAATCGGGCCGCGCCGCCCTACGGGGATGAACTGGCTGAAAACTGTTGATTTCCAACTGCATTGGTGGCCTGGGCGAAGTCCTCCGGGAGATCGGAACGCGACGTCGTGTGTTGCGGATCGGCGGATTCGGCTGCGGCGAATTCGGCGCGAGCATTCCTCGCCGCGGGTTGGTGGTGAGTTGGAAATCACGGCGGGCCTGGTCGGCCGCCCCGTAGGACCCGGCTGCTGCGCCTGGCAGTATCGAGGCATGGACGAGGTGAAGTACGCCGAGGACCTGACGGTCGGTGACGTGATCGATCTGGGCTCGCACGCGGTGAGCGAGGCCGAGATGGTGGACTTCTCGACCGTGTGGGACCCGCAGGACTCCCATCTCGACGCGGGGGCGGCCGCGCACGGCTACTTCGGCGGACTCATCGCCAGCGGTATGCACACCCTGGCCGTCTACCAACGGCTCGCGGTGCTCGGTGCCTATCGGCACTGGAGCGTTATCGGCGCGCGCGGGCTGCGGGACGTCCGGTTCCTGCGTCCCGTGCGTCCCGGTGACGTGCTGACCGGACTGATGGTGATCGACTCGGTCGAACTGGACGATCGCGGCCGCGGGCTGGTGACCACGACCGGCCAGTTGGCGGACGCGCAGGGCCGGGACGTCTTCAGCCTGCTCACCGAGGTGTACCTGCACCGCCGGCCCTGACGGCAGGGTCCTACCCGCGAAGGCCTCGGAAGAACGCCCGCACGTCGCCGACCAACAGCCCCGGCACCTCCAGGGCCGCGAAGTGCCCGCCCTCCTCGAACTCGCTCCAGTGCGTCAGGGTCGGGTTCGCCTTCTCCGAGACGCTGCGGACCGGCCGGACGATGTCGTGGGCGAAGACGGCCATCCCGAGCGGTGCGGTGCCCGTGGGTCCGGCGCCGCCGCGCGGGCCGCCCGACTCGAAGATCAGGCGGGCGGACGAGCCGGCCGTGCCGAAGAACCAGTGCAGTGACACGTTGGTCAGCAGGGTGTCGTCGGGGAGGGGGTGGGCCGGGTCCGTCCACTCCCGCGTCCTGTCCGCGATCCAGGCCAACTGCCCGGTCGGCGAGTCGGTCAGGGAGTAGGCGATGGTCTGCGGCCGGGTCGCGGACATCCGCATGTAGCCGGGCGGGTTGGCCAGGAACTCCCGGATCCTCTCGACCCGCGCGATGTCGCCCTCGGGCAGCCCGTCGTGGGGGACGGGGCCGTGCGGCAGGTAGTTCACGTGCACCCCGATCACCGCGTCCGGTGCCTCGACGGCGAGCAGTCGGGACACCCCCGATCCCCAGTCGCCGCCCTGCGCGCCGTACCGGTCGTAGCCGAGCCGGCGCATCAGTTCGGCGAAGGCGCGCGCGACGCGGGCGACATCCCAGCCTCGTTCGCGCGTCGGGCCGGACGGACCGAATCCGGGGATGGACGGGATCACCAGGTGGAACGCGTCGGCGGGGTCGCCGCCGTGCGCGCGGGGATCGGACAGTGGACCGATGACGTCGAGGAACTCGACGAACGTGCCCGGCCAGCCGTGCGTGAGGATCAGCGGCGTCGCGTCGGGCTCGGGGGAGCGCACGTGCAGGAAATGCACGGTGGCACCGTCGATCTCGGTCACGAACTGGGGGTGCGCGTTGATCGCGGCTTCCTGGGCGCGCCAGTCGAAACCGCTGCGCCAGTGCTCGGCCAGTTCCTGCATGCGGCCCAGCGGGATTCCGTAATCCCATGCGGCACCGTCCAGCTCGTCGGGCCACCGGGTGTTGGTCAGGCGGGTGTGCAGGTCGTCGATCGCGGACTGCGCGATGTCCACGCGGTACGGGGCGATGCGTGTGTCGGGCACGGCAACCTCCGAGGGTTTGTTGGTGTCGCCAACGGTAACACTACTTGTTGGTCTTGCCAACGATTACTAGGATGGGCGCATGGACCCCTCCGACGACACCCCGCCGGCCGCACTGCGCAGCTCCCCGAGCTGGCTCGTCGGCCAGGCGGGCATGTACGCCCAACGGCTGCTCAACGAGCGGATGGCCAGCGGCGCCGCGCACCGACATCACTTGTCGACGCTCGCGGCGCTGGACGAGTACGGGCCGGTCAGTCAGGCCTCGCTCGGGCGGCACTGTCACCTCGACCGGAGCGACGTCGCCGCGCTCGTCGGTGATCTGGAGGAGGCGGGATGCCTTGCGCGGGAGCCGGATCCGGCGGATCGACGGCGCAATGTCGTGACCATCACGCCCGACGGGGCCGCGCGACTGGCGCAGCTGCGGCTGTTGGCGTCGGCCGCGCGCGACGATCTGCTCGAGCCGCTCGCCGCGGCCGAGCGAACCCAGCTGATCGCGCTCGTCGAGCGGGTGGTCGAGCATCACGCCGACCGGCGGGGGCAGGGCTGGGCCTGACGTCGCGCCGGCCGTCGTCGCACGGTGGAGTGGGTTGTAGGCTCGGCCGGCATGTCGGTGGATGGCGCGGGGGGGATTGCTGTGGGTGTCTGGGGCGCGGGGAACTTCGAGAGTGACACCGTGGCGGACGGATTGGGTGCGCTGACGGACGGGATCATCGCGGACATCGCGACGCAGTTCGACGGCGCGCCTGGCGATTCGGCTCTGGAGCCGGACGAGTGGGGTGGGGAGATGGTGCCCGCTTGGCTCGAGATCCTGGTCGAGATCGTCGAGCCGTGCCGGGTCGGTGCGACCTTCCCCTCGGTGGAGGTGCTGACCGACTGGCGGGACCGGTACCTGCGGGTCTGGGACGAGTACATCGACGACCTCGATCCCGACGGCGACTACAAGGTCGCGCGACGTGCGGTGCTCGTCGGCACCTTCGAGCGGGCCCGTTCGCTCGCGGCGTTGCGCGAACGGGGCTGAGGCCCGGCGATTCGGTCAGCGCTGTCCCGCCATGATCAGCCTGGCGGTGACGTCGAGGCGCTCGGCGATCTGCGCGTAGGACTCGTAGCCCATGCCCGCGCGCACGAGCGCCCCCGACCAGGCGATCTCGAGCGCCTCGAGTACGTCGGGGTCCTGCCGGGGGCCGAGCGCCTCGTTCAACCGGGCTCGGATGTCCAGCCCGATCCGGACCCGGAGGTGTTCGACGTCCGGGTCGTCCCCCATCATCGCGGTGGTGACGGCCGCGGCGAGCTCCGGCTCGTCCGAGACGAGCAGTGCGACCTCGCGGAGCACGGTCGCGACCCGGTCCGCGGGGTCGCCGTCCTCGGGGGTCTCCCGTGGAATCGCGTCCAGGCGCCGCCAGAACACCTCCGCGACGAGGTGGCTCTTGGACGAGAAGTAGGTGTACGCGGTCGCGGCGGCCACGCCCGCCTCGCTGGCCACCAAGCGCACGGTCAGGCCCGAGAATCCGTGCGTGCGCAGCACCGCGACCGCCGCCGTCGTCAGCCGGTCGACCGTCTCGGCCTGTTGCTCGGACAGTCGCCTGCGGGTGGACTCGAACTTGGCTTTGGTGGACACGTGTCCAGACACTACGGGAATCGGGGTAACCCGGCAAAGCGTAGCCGTCCGCTCGGCGGGTAGTGATCCTCTTGCTGGACCACTCCGTGAGCGCGCCGGACGTCGTCGAGTTCTTCGCCCAGGCGGGCGCGGCGACGACGTCGCACAGCCGCTGTCGGACATTCCGAAAAGCGGCCTCGAACATGAAGGCCGCGAGGACATCCGAATCCTCCGTGTCGCCGCCACCCCAGGGCCGTGAACCAGCCTGGGTCGCTGTGGTCGGGTTGGAGGGGTGGCGGCGGCGCGAGCGCGGAACGCGTCGTTCAGCGGACGACGTCGAAGACGTTCTTCTGGATGCCGTTGGCGTACGCCTCGTATTCGACGAGCTTCAGCTTCTGGGCGTCCTTGTCGGTGGCGCTGAACAGGCGCTTGCCTTCGCCGAGTAGTACCGGGAAGACGAGCAGGATGTAGCGGTCGATCAGGCCGGCGTCCGACAGGCTCTGGTTCAGCGACGCGCTGCCGTGCACGATGATCGGGCCCCCGTCGGTCTCCTTCAGCTCGGCGACCTCGTCGATCGACCGCAGGATGGTCGTCTCGCCCCAGTTCGAGACCAGATCGTCGTCGGTGAGAGTGGTGGAGACCACGTACTTCGGCATCGCCTTGTAACCCGCGAAGTCCTCCATGTCCGGCCACACCGGACTGAATGCCTCGTAGCTGACCCGACCCATCAGGATCGCGGTGGATTCGTCCTGCTCCCGACCCTTGATCTCGTAAGCCTCGGGGACGAATTCGATGTCCTTGAAGGTCCATCCCGAATTCCGGTAGCCGGGTTCACCGCCGGGTCCCTCCACGACCCCGTCGAGGGAAATGAAGGCGGTGCTGATCAGCGTGCGCATGTGGGTCTCCTGTGATGTCGGTGGTCGGTCAGGGCTTCTCTGTTGCGGTTTCCCTTGCCGTATCGGCCACGCTCGGCTGACAGGGCAACGTTCAGTGATGTTGCGCTACAAGGGATGTCAGGCGATGAGCGCGGTGAGCCACTGCTGCCAGGCTGTCTCGGCGCCGTCGGCGTGTGGGCCGAACAGGTGATGGAACATCAGCGTCAGGCCGGTGGGACTGTGATGGAAGCTGTAGAGGCCGTCGTGGGTGCGGATGGCGAAACGCTCGTCGTCCGCCCAGACGACCGCACCGTCCAGCGGCGGCAGATTCGCGGGCTCAGCACGCACGGGCGCGCCCGAGACAATCGGGGTGGGCAGCGACAGCCCGCGAACGAGCGCGGCCCGGACCTGCTGCCCTGACGACCCCTGCCCCGCAGCGAAGACCGGCACCGCGGAGCGTCCCGGGAAGTGCGTCAGGTACTCGGCGAGGGTGTGCAGGTGGAACGGCCAGCCGCGGCGCAGGGCGTCGTACTCGTCCTGCCAGTCCTCGCCGAGCATTCCGCTGTGCACGACACGCAGAACGGTGCTGCCCCCGTCGCGTCCCTCGATCAGGTACTCGAAGGCCATGAACCGGCCGTCCTCCGCCGGGGCGGTCCGGGTGGCGAAACGTTCACCCGGCTCGTAGGCGGTGACGGTTGCCTCCTGGCGGTTGCCGCCGGTGTCCATGGCAGCGACCCCACCCTCCTTCGGATCCACCTCGTTACGCCCCATGAACCAGGAGTCGATCCCGGGCCCCGTGGCGATCGCCTCCCACACCTGCTCCGGGCTCGCGTCCAAGGTGGCTTCCAGTTCGATCTCGAACCGGTGCGTCATCGTCAGTTCTCCTGTTCTGCGTCGGATTCGGTCCCGCGCGCCGCGGTGGGACCGGGTTGCGGGTCGGGGATCTGATGGAGCCCGACGATCACGCGGTGGCTGCGGCCGCCCGTTGCGGATTCGTCGTGGTAGCGGCTGACCAGGCTCGCGACCGTCTGAGCCAGTTCGTCGGCGAAGGACGCCCGGTCGGCCGCGGAGGCGAACCGCACGTGCGCGTCGATGCCGAAGGTCGCGACCCGCCGCTTCGCCCGGGTGGCGCCGGTCAGCAGGGACCCGACCTCCTGCACCAGTCGGGATCCGAGTGCCAGCAGCCACCGCGCGGAGAGTTGATCGGGAGACCGGGAAGGGTCCGGACTGACGGCGGCCAGCACGCTGGGGGAGATGACGTAGGACGCGGCCGTGGCGCGGTAGACCCGCTCGGTCACGTTGCCCTTGCGTCGCTCCTCGACCAGCTCGACCAGCCCGTGACGCTCGAGCTCCTTCAGGTGGTAGTTGATCTTCTGTCGCGGCAACCCCAGCCGGCCCGCCAGCATCGCGGCCGATCCCGGCTCGGCCAACGCGCCGAGAATCCGGGACCGGATGGGGTCCAGGGACGCCCCGGCCGCGGCGGGTTCTTCGATCACAGCTACATCGAGCACCCAGTCAGGGTCCTACCGACAAATACTTTTGTCAAGACAGATATAGTTGTCGGTTGGTCGCAGGCTCGGAGCGCGAGGAGATCCGCACCGAGGGTGTACCCCGACACTCCCGCCGCGGTGGCAGCATTAACGGCTAGTAGGACCCGGATTGGGTCGCGCTGTCCGAGTCTCCGCCGTCGCGGCGAGGGGCTGGCGCTGTGGCCGCCGAACGTCTGTGGGATCCGGATCTGACCGAAGGAGCGTCGGAACGATGAGAACCATGCAGTCTGTTGTCGCCGACAAGGTAGGCGAACCGTCCGAGGTTCTGCACCTGCAGACCCGCCCCATTCCGGAGCCAGGCCCCGGTCAGGTCCGGATCCGGGTCGCGGCGGTACCCGTTCATGCCAGCGATCTGCACACCGTCCGCGGCAGATACGGGTTCACCCCGGAATTCCCCACCGTGCCCGGAATCGAGTCCGTCGGTGTGATCGACGAACTCGGTAGCGGCACAGACGGTCTGACCGCCGGGCAACGCGTCATCACGGTCGGGGTCAGGGGCACGTGGCAGGGGTATGTCGTTGCCGATGCCGAGCGGGTCCTGCCCGTTCCCGTCGGCATGAGCGATTCCACGGCCGCCCAGATGCTCAGCAATCCGCTCACCGCCGTGATCCTGACCGGTGACGAACTCGATGTTCGACCGGGTGAATGGCTCTTGCAGACGGCGGCCGGATCAACCGTGGGACAGTCGGTCATCCAGCTCGGCACGCACGTCGGCTTCAAGACCCTCAACGTGGTCCGCCGGCGATCCGCCGTCGAGGGCATCCTCGCGTTGGGCGGCACCGCGGTGATCTGCACGGAGGACGAGGACTTGCGCGAACGGGTGGCCGCCACAGTCGGCCGCGACGGCGTGTCCAAGGCGATCGACTGTGTCGGCGGTCAGGTCGGCGCGGACGTGTCGCGCGCGCTGGCGCCGCACGGTGAACTGGTCGTCTACGGTGCGCTGTCCACGCACCGCCAAACCGATCCCGACAAGCTCACCATCCCCGTCTTCGCGCGCTCGCTGATCTACGAAACCAAGACCGTCCGGGGGTTCTGGCTGCTCCGCTGGTTCACCGAGACCGCGAAGGACCGGATGGCCGCAACGATCGACCGGACACTTCAGCTCGCCGACAGCGGCGCGTTGCGGGTGCCGGAGGGCCGGCCGGTTCCCGTCGAAAAGTTCGGCGAAGCGGTCTGTCTGGCCGAGGCCCCCGCACACGGGGGCAAACCGCTGCTGGTGTTCGAACCGTAGAAGGGGGATAGGTCCTCGGTCTCGTGCAAAGGACGAGTCGGCGCCGGATCGGGGTACGCCCCCGTCGTTAGACCGCTGCGCTGCAACGAGTCCGGGCTCGGTGACACCCCCGGGGTGGGCATCCTCCGACTCCGGGGACCCCGTGAACGCGAAGTGGGTGGGCGCTCCGGGTGCGGTAGGCTGGCGCGACCAGGCGATCGATAGGTAGGCGCAGATGACCTCGTCAGCGTTGGACGCGTCCGTAGCCGAGGTGCCGGACTGGCGTGAGATCCGGCCGCTGGAACTGACACCCATCCTGTCGGCAGCTCTCGACGCCTTCTACGAGAACGGCTTCCACGGCGCATCGGTGCGTGACATCGCCAAGCGCGTCGGCGTGACGGTCCCTGCGCTCTACTACCACCACGAGAACAAAGAGGGGCTCCTGCTGGCGTTGCTGGAACTGAGCACCCGGGACGTGCTGGCCAGGGCCGACGCCGCCGACGCCGCGGGCGGTGACGACCCCGTGCAGCGGCTGGCCAACGTCATCTACTCCATCGTGCTGCGGCTGACGAATCGCGCGCGCATGGTGGCGCTCGAGAGCGAGGTCAGGTACCTCAGCGCCGACAATCGGCAGCACCACAGTGCGATACGCAAGAACATCGAAGAGTTGGTCCTGGCGATCGTCAAGGACGGCAATCGCGCCGGGGTGTTCTCGGCGACCGACGCGGCGGAGACGACGCGTGCGGTCCTGGGCATGTGTCAGTCCATTCCGCGCTGGTACCACGCCGAGGGCAAGTTGTCGCCGGAGTCGGTGTCGAACAAGTACGTCGCCATCGCGCTGAAGGCTGTGGGCTGCGGCGCGACGGTCCGGCCGATTCGGGCGCCGCGCCGCAGGAAGTCCTGAGCCGGCTGGGAATCGCTGCCCGGACCGGCTGAGCTGTTGACCCCTCGGTGTGCGGCGTGTTACACAATTTAGCGATCGTTAAGTAAGCCGAGGATCGGCGTCGGCATGCACCTGCCTGGCGATCACAGCCGCGTCCGGCAAAGGAACTCGGCCAGGACCGGCCGCTGACGCCCGGCCACCACTGATCGAATCGAAGGGAATCACATGACCAACGCCGTCATCGTCGACGCCGTCCGCATCGCGTCCGGCAGGGGCAAGCCCGGCGGGGCCCTGTCCGGTACCCACCCCGTGGAACTGCTCGCGCACGTGCTCCGGTCCATCGTCGACCGGAGCGGCATCGACCCGGCCCAGGTCGACGACGTCATCGGGGGCTGCGTTCAGCAGGTCGGCGAGCAGGCCCTCAACATCTCCCGCACCGCGCTGCTGTCGGCCGGCTTCCCGGACTCGGTGCCCGCGACCACCATCGACCGGCAGTGCGGCTCGAGCCAGCAGGCCGCGCACTTCGCCGCGCAGGGCGTCATCGCCGGCGCGTACGACATGGTGATCGCCTGCGGCGTCGAGTCGATGAGCCGCATCCCGATGGGCACCTCGCCGATGGGCCAGGACACCGCCGGTCCCGGCATCGCCGCCCGGTACCCGGAGGGCCTCGTCCACCAGGGCATCTCCGCCGAACTGATCTCCGCGAGGTGGAAGCTCGACCGCGACACCCTCGACGCATTCTCCGCGCAGTCGCACCAGCGCGCCGCCGCCGCGATCGCCGCCGGCGCGTTCGACCGGGAGATCGTGCCGATCGACGTCGTGAACGCCGCCGGCGACACCGTCGCGCACACCGTCGACGAGACGGTGCGTGCGTCGACCACCGCCGAGGGGCTGTCGGGTCTGCGGCCCTCGTTCCGCACCGACACGTTCGCCGCGCGCTTCCCCGACGCGCCGTGGCAGATCACCCCGGGCAACTCGTCGCCGCTGACCGACGGCGCGTCCGCGGTGCTGATCATGAGCGAGGAGATGGCCACCAAGCTGGGCCTGACTCCGCGCGCCCGCTTCCACTCGTTCTCCGTCGCCGGCGACGACCCGATGTTCATGCTCACCGCCCCGATCCCGGCCACCCGCAAGGTGCTCGCGAAGGCCGGCCTGAGCATCGACGACATCGACGCCTACGAGGTCAACGAGGCGTTCGCGCCGGTGCCGCTCGCGTGGGCGCACGAATTCAACGCCGACCCGGCCAAGCTCAACCCGCTGGGTGGCGCCATCGCGCTCGGGCACGCGCTCGGCTCGTCCGGCACTCGCCTGCTCACCACGCTGGTCAACCACCTGGAGACCACCGGTGGGCGGTACGGCCTGCAGACCATGTGTGAGGGCGCGGGCATGGCCAACGCCACCATCATCGAACGTCTCTGACCCACAACACCATTCGAAAGGAAATCCCACATGCAGATCAACGACAGTGTCGCCCTCGTCACCGGCGGCGCGTCCGGCCTCGGCCTGGCCACGACCAAGGCCCTGCTCGCAGACGGCGCCAGCGTCGTCATTCTCGACCTGCCGTCGTCCAACGGCGAGGTCGTCGCCAAGGAACTCGGCGACCGCGTCCGTTTCGCGGCAGGTGACGTCACCGATGAGGCGTCCGTCGTCGCGGCCCTCGATCTCGCCGAGTCCCTCGGCCCCCTGCGCGTCACGGTGAACTGCGCCGGTATCGGCAACGCCATCAAGACCGTCGGCAAGAAGGGCGCGTTCCCGCTCGCGGACTTCAACCGCGTGATCAACATCAACCTCGTCGGCACCTTCAACGTGCTGCGCCTGGCCGCCGAGCGGATCGCGAAGACCGAGCCGGTCGACGGCGAGCGCGGCGTCATCATCAACACCGCCTCGGTCGCGGCGTTCGACGGCCAGATCGGCCAGGCTGCCTACTCCGCCTCCAAGGGTGGCGTGGTCGGCATGACCCTGCCGATCGCCCGCGACCTCGCGTCGCTGCTGATCCGGGTCGTCACCATCGCGCCGGGCCTGTTCAAGACCCCGCTGCTCGCCGGGCTGCCGGAGGCCGCGCAGGCCTCCCTCGGCCAGCAGGTGCCGCACCCGAGCCGCCTCGGTGACCCCGCCGAGTACGGCGCGCTCGCCGCGCACATCGTCTCGAACCCGATGCTCAACGGCGAGACCATCCGCCTCGACGGCGCGATCCGCATGGCCCCGCGCTGACACGAACGACGATCGAGGACACCGTGCCGCGCCACCCGGTGGTGCGGCACGGTGTCCTCGATTGAGCTGAGCGTCGTCGGCCCATCGCACCGCAGACCGAGAACATCCCACCACGAGGAGACTTGCGTGCTGTCCACTGCCTTCACCGAGACGTTCGGCGTCCGCCACCCCATCGTGCAGGGCGGCATGCAGTGGGTCGGTCGCGCCGAACTCGTTGCCGCCGTGGCCAATGCCGGCGCACTCGGCATGATCACCGCGCTCACCCAGCCCACTCCGGACGATCTCGCCAAGGAGATCGCCCGCACCCGTGAGCTCACCGACCAGCCGTTCGGCGTGAACCTGACCATCCTGCCCGCGATCACCCCGCCGCCCTACGACGAGTACCGGCAGGTCATCATCGAGTCCGGCGTCAAGATCGTCGAGACCGCCGGTTCCAATCCCGCGCCGCACCTGCCCGACTTCCACGCCGCGGGTGTCAAGGTGCTGCACAAGTGCACCAGCGTCCGGCACGCCGTCAAGGCCCAGGACATCGGTGTGGACGGCATCAGCATCGACGGGTTCGAATGCGCAGGACATCCCGGTGAGGACGACATTCCGGGACTGGTCCTCATCGCCGCCGCGGCCGAGCAGATCACCATCCCGATGGTCGCGTCCGGCGGCTTCGGCGACGGCCGTGGCCTGGTCGCCGCGCTCGCGCTCGGTGCCGACGGCATCAACATGGGCACCCGCTTCATGTGCACCGAGGAGTCCCCGATTCACCGCACGGTCAAGGAGGCGATCGTCGCCGCGAAGGAGACGGAAACCGAGCTGATCTTCCGCCCGCTGCGCAACACGGCGCGGGTGGCCAGCAACACCGTCAGCCGCGAGGTCGTCGAGATCCTCGGCCGCGGTGGGCGGTTCGAGGACGTTCGCGAACTGGTCGCCGGGGCCCGCGGTCGGCTCGTCTACGAGAACGGCGACACGGAGGCCGGCATCTGGACCGTCGGCACCGTGCAGGGCATCATCCACGACATCCCGACCGCGGGCGAACTCGTCGAGCGGATCGTCGCCGATGCGGAGTCGCTGATCTCCGAGCGGCTCGCCGGGCTGCTCGGCAGCGACAGGGGAGCGCACGCCGCCAACGTCTGATCCGGTGGAAGGGCACGGTCCGGGTGTCTCTCGACCCCTGGACCAATACTTGGACGTCCTATAATATCGAGGGTAGGCGCCGACTTGGAAGTCTCGTGCGCGTCTGACCCGTACGGCCGCAGGCAATCTCGGATGGCGGTGCGTGGGCGACCACCAATTCACGACAAGAGGATCACCATGGCGAGCAAGCATGTACCGACCTGGTTCGACGACGAGGTTGCGGCGGTGTCGGAGCTCGCCGCCGGGTTCTTCGAGCGGGAGGTGGTCGCGCACAACGAGAAGTGGGACGCCCAGCACCGCATCGACCGCGAGGTGTGGCTCAAGGCCGGCGAGCTCGGGCTGCTGTGCTGCTCGATCCCGGAGGAGTACGGCGGCGGTGGCGGCACGTTCGCGCACGACCTGGCGGTGTTCGAGGCGCAGGGTTACGCGGGCGACCTCTCGTTCGGGGTGTCCGTGCACTCCGGCATCGTCGCGCACTACATCGCCGAGTACGGCTCCGAGGAGCAGAAGCGAACGTGGTTGCCGGGCATGGCGACCGGCGAGATCCTCGGTGCCATCGGGATGACCGAGCCCGGTGCCGGGTCGGACCTCAAGGCGATCAAGACGTCCGCGATCCGTGACGGCGAGGAGTACGTGGTCAACGGGTCCAAGACGTTCATCACCAACGGGTCGTCCGCCGACATGATCGTGCTCGCCGTGAAGACCGACCCGAGGGCGGGCGCCAAGGGCGTGTCACTGCTGATCGTGGACCTGCGGGAGTGCCCGGGCTTCGCGGTCGGGCGGGTGCTGGACAAGGTGGGCCAGCAGGGCGCCGACACCTCGGAGCTCTCGTTCACCGACGTGCGGGTACCGGTGTCGAACCTGCTCGGTGACGGCGAAGGGCAGGGCTTCGGGCAGTTGATGGCGCAGCTCGTCCAGGAGCGGCTCATCATCGGAGCGCAGGCGTCGGGCGCGATGAAGCGGGCGGTGGCCGACACGGTCGCCTACACGAAGTCGCGGCAGGCGTTCGGCCACAGCCTGTTCGAGTTCCAGAACACGGCGTTCGAGCTGGCCGAGTGCCAGACGATCGCACGCACCTGCGAGGTGTTCCTCGACCATTGCATCCAGTCGCACCTGCGCGGGGAGCTGGACCCGTCGGAGGCGGCGATGGTCAAGTACTGGCTCACCGACAAGCAGTGCGAGGTGATCGACCGGTGCGTGCAGGTGCACGGGGGCTACGGCTACATGCGCGAGTACCTCATCGCGCGGATGTACGAGGACGCGCGGGTGCAGCGGATCTACGCGGGCGCCAACGAGGTGATGAAGGGCATCATCGCGAAGGCGCTGTAACCGCAGCGCGGCAGCGTCGTTCGCTCAGTTCGACGTCTCGATCAGGTCGGCCGCCTTCTCGCCGATCACCACGCACGGCGCGTGGGTGTGGCCGCGGATGATCGTCGGCATGATCGACGCGTCCGCCACCCGCAGCCGGTCCACCCCGCGCACCCGCAGCTGGGGATCGACGACGCTCGCCGCGTCCTTGCCCATGCGGCAGGTTCCCGTCGGGTGATAGAGGGTGTGCGAATTGCGCTCGAGCGCGACCGCCAGCACCTCCTCCAGGGGCGGACGAGAGGTCAGGGCGGGTCGGACCATCTCGCCGAGCCGTGACTTCAGCGCCGGGGCCGATGCGAGCGCATCGCACACCCGCAGGCCCTCGAGCATCGCGCGGCGGTCGACGCCGGCGGGGTCGCTGAGGTAGCGCGGATCGATGATCGGCTTGTCCGCGTGATCCGCCGATCGGAGCGTGATCTCGCCCCGGCTCTCGGGCTTGAGCAGGATCGTTCCGAGGATCACGGCGTGCTCGGTGGCGGGGACCAGGCCCTCGTCGAAGAACGGGGCGGGCGCGAAGATCATCTCGAGGTCGGGCAGCGCGAGTTCCTCACGGCTGCGCGTGAATCCGTATGCCTCCCCGACGTTCGAGGTGAGCATTCCGCGGCGCCGGACCAGGTAGTTGGCGAGCTCGGGGAGCTTCTCGGCGGTGAGGAGCGTGTCCGAGTCGACGCGGTAGCCGAGCATCGACACCAGGTGATCGGACAGGTTGCGGCCGACCTCCGGGAGGTGGCGGCGCACCTCGATGCCGTGGGCACGCAGCTGCTGCTCGTCGCCGATCCCCGACAGCATCAGCAGCTGCGGGGTGTTGATCGCGCCGCCGGCGAGGACCACCTCCTTGCGGGCGCGGACCGTGTGGCGCACGCCGCCCCGCACGTACTCGACCCCGACAGCGGCCGATCCCTCGAACAGCACCCGGGTCGCGGCGGCCTCGGTGAGCACCGTCAGGTTGGGGCGCTTGCGCGCGGGCGCGAGGTAGGCGTCGGACGTGCTCCACCGGGCGCCGCGCTTCTGGGTGACCATCGTCTGCGAGAAGCCCTCGGGCCGATCGGTGTTCGCGCGCTCGACCAGGAATCCCGTCTCGCGTGCCGCCTCCAGGTAGGCGCCGGTCAGCGGTCGGGGGGAGCGTTGCCGGCTCACCGTCAGCGGGCCGGTGCTGCCGGCGTCCTCGGTGGCGGCGCCCTCCACGTTCTCGATCCTGCGGAAGTACTCCAGCACCTCGCCGAAGGACCAGGAGTCGTCGGCGAGCTCGGCCCACTCGTCGTAGTCGGCGGCGAAGCCGCGCACCCACATCATGGCGTTCATCGACGACGATCCGCCGAGCATCTTCCCACGGGGCCAGTAGATGCTGCGCCCGCCGAGTCCCGGCTGCGGCTCGGTCAGGTAGTCCCAGTCGAGCTCGCTGCGGAACAGCTTGGAGAAGGCCGCGGGGATGTGGACGAACTTGTCCTTGTCCTTCGGGCCGGCCTCGAGCAGCACCACCGCGTTGCGCGGGTTCTCGCTGAGCCGACCGGCCAGTGCGGCGCCGGACGATCCGGCGCCGACGATGACGTAGTCGACCGTTGACGATTCTTCGATCATGGTTCGTCTCCACATCGGGAAGAGTTGGGGGGAGGAGTTTCTCGCCGCTGGGGTCAGCCGCGCAGCGCGGAGGCGAAGATCGCGGGCAGGCGGGTCCACGACGGGTCACCGGCGAACGCGGTCAGCAGGCGCCCGGTGCGGGCCGCGGTCCTGTTGGTGACGAACCACGGCGGCTTCGGGGAGATCGACTTCTCGCCGTGCAGCAGCGAGCGCGGGGACGGCCGGAACGGGCCGCGCACCACCGTGCGCTCCGGCCGGTCGATCAGCAGCGCGTTGTGCACCACGCCGATGCCGCTCTGCACGTCGTCGAGCGTGTGTCCGGGGAACGCGCCCCAGGTGGCGGCGGCGGTGAGGAAACCGACCCCGGTCCACGCGTTCACCGCGATCGTCCCGTACCGCAGGGACTCGAGCAGGGCGTCGAAACGCGTCCCCATCGCGTCGATGGTGCCGGGCTCGGCGATGACGTTGACCCCGAGCGTCCCGACGAACTGCTCGTTGACCGCCTCGGCCGCGCGGGCGGCGAACTCCGCGCCGTCGTGCGGCAGTTCGATCACGCCCAGCACCGGTCCGAAGTACTCGGTCTGCAGCAGCGGGGCGAACTGGTCCGGTTGCAGACCGGACACCAGGACCCGGCCGCCGCGCTCGCCCAGCCGCTCGGCGTTCGGGTACGACTGCGCGGCCGAAGCGACCCGGTCGTCGCTGCCCGGGTAGTAGGCCGGGCGGGCGGGGGCGCGGTCGACAGCCGCCCGCAACGCGGCGACGAACTCGTCGCGCTGCTCCCACTGCGAGGACAGCACGACCACCTGCGCGGCGATGCAGTTGTAGCCGCCGTTGTGCAGGCGTTGAGTCGCGATGTGCTCGGCCTGGAACTCGATGTCGGCGCGGCTCCACTTGCCGGGCAGCACGATGGTCGGCGACACCCCGCCGAGTTCGCTGGTCATCCCCTTGTCGAGGAGCGGCTCGCCGGCCGCCTTGCGGCGCGCACCGTCCTCCCCGGTGCCGAAGACGATCGCGTCGTGAGTGAGGGCGCTGCCCGTCATGTGCACGTGGTCGACGAGTCGATGCCGGGTGAGGTAGGCGCCCACGTCCGCGCCGCCGGTCAGCAGCCGGACCGCGCCGACCTCGATGAACGGCCCGAGCACCTTGGCGAACACCGGCAGCATCAAGTCCATGATCGGGTTGAGCTTGAGGGCGACCACGCGGTTGTGCGCGAACAGTTCGTACAGCGTGTCGAGCGGGGCGATGGAGGTGATGTTGCCGGCGCCCAGGACGACGCCGACGCCGTTCGTCCGGGTCGGATCGAGCTGGGCGAGGCCCGCCTCGCGCTGTGCCGTCGCACGATCGACGCCGGGCGCGAGCCACACGTCGGCGCTGAATCCGTTCAGCAGCAGCTTGTCGAAGACGTTCATCGGCAGGGCCCGCACGGTGGTGCGGCCGCCGGGCGCGGTGCCGAAGGTGGCGTCGGCCAGCGGGCTGGTGCCGGATTCGAGCTTCGCGAGGCTGGCCGACAGTGCGGTCGCGGCGGTGGTCATCGCGTACGGCCCGGACATCCATTCCTCGCCGACCAGCGGGGAGTCGGAGTCGAGCCGCTTGGTCGCCACCGCCGCGGCCACCCATTCGGCCGCGTGCGCCGCCGTGAGGTCGCGAACCCTGTCGAGCAGTTGGCGGCGCGCGCCCAGGGACAGGCCGGCCCAGACCTTCTCTCCCTCGGTGAGGTCGGCCAGCGCCTGATCGACAGCCGGGTGGGTCGTGGTGTGGTCGTGGTCGGACACCGCGCAACTCCGTTCGGTACGAGCCCGGCGAACCGGTCTCTCGGATCTTCTACTGTGATCCTCGTCGCATCCTGGGGTCGTGCGCCATGGGCGGGGGGCGCCGATGTGGACGAGCGGCTTGTGCGGTCGCACAAAGCGGTATGGCGTGGATTACTTCCGGGCGGTTACCCTGGGTGAATGGTCGTCAGTCCCGACATCGCGTCTCCCACGCCCGCCGATCTGCTGCGCGACATGCGCGCGTCGGTCGACGAGCTCACCGACGAACTGGTCGCGCGCATCGTCTCCGCCGAGCAGGACTATGCCGACGCCTCGCTGTTGACGCCGGAGCAACTGCGGTCCGCGTGCCGGGACAACCTGTCGTCGATGCTCGCGAACCTCGACGGCACCGCGCCGGTCCGGTTGGAGTCCGCCCGAGACGCGGGGCGCATGAAGGCAGAGCAGGGGGTGTCGCTGGCCGCGCTGCTGCACGCCTTCCGGCTCGGTGGCCGGCTGATCTGGGAAGAGCTGATGGCTCGCTCGGACGGTCGCGCGAGCCGGTGGCTGCTGGACATGGCCGCCCAGGTGTGGGCGCTGGTCGACGTCTACTCCGACGCCGCGTCCGACGCCTACCGGGTGGCGGCCGACCTGCGCGCGCGGGAGGACGCGGAGGCGCGGCGCCTGCTGGTCCGGACGCTGTTCGCCGATCACGGTGCCAACCCGCCCGGCGCCGCGGATGCGGTGCGCGCGTTCCGGATTCCGGACCGGGCCGCGTTCGCGGTGGTGTCCATCGAGGACGCGCCGTCGTGTCCGTCGGCGGAGTCGATGCAGTCCGAGCTGCGTGCGGCCGGTGTGGACTCGGTGTGGGACACCGAGGTCGACGGCCGCATCGGGCTGTTGTGGGCCGGGACCGCGGCCGCGCTCGACGCGGGCGTCCGCGCGCTCGGCCGGGTCGGCGCGGGGCGGGTCGGCGTGAGCCTGGACTTCGGCAGGCCGGGAGAAATCGGCGAAGCCGTGGACCAGGCCCGGCAGGCCCGCCGCTGCGTGCTCGACGGCACGGCGGCGGCGACGCGATACGACTCGGTCCCGGTGCCGCTGTTGATGATTCGACAGCCCGATGCGGGTCAGCTCGCCGCGCGACAGGTCCTCGGGCCGGTGCTGGCGCTGCCGTCCGCCGACCGGGACAGCCTGCTCGCGACGCTCGAAGCCTGGTTTGCCGCCCGTGGTTCGACCACCGCGGCGGCCGCGACGCTGCACTACCACCGCAACACGGTGCTCTACCGGTTGCGCCGGATCCAGGAGCTGACCGGACGCGACTTCGCCGACCCGGTCCACGCGGCCGAGCTCTATGTCGGCCTGTGCGCCCACCGGCTGCTCGGGGCCGGCCGGGACTGACCGCGGCAGCGGCGGCGGGGCGACACGGCCGCGGTTACCCGCGTGCCGCCGGTTGCTCGGCCCGCAGCTCGCGCTTGAGGAGCTTGCCGCTCTGGTTGCGCGGCAGCGCCTCCACGAACCGAATCTGCTTGGGCACCTTGAACGGCGCGATCCGCTCCTTCACGTACCCGATCAGCGCCTCGGCCGTCACCGGGTCGTGGTCCTCGCGCAGCACGACGACCGCGGTGATCGCCTCGATCCACTTCTCGTCCGGGGTGCCGATCACCGCGACCTCGGCGACCGCCGGGTGCGTGTAGACGGCGTCCTCGACCTCGCGCGCCGCGACCAGGATGCCGCCGGTGTTGATGACGTCCTTGATGCGGTCGACGACGGTGATGAAACCCTCGGCGTCGCGGGTGACGAGGTCGCCGGAGTGGAACCAGCCGTCGCGGAACGCCTCCGCCGTCGCCTCGGGGTTCTCCCAGTAGCCCTGGCACAGCTGTGGCGACCGGTAGAGCACCTCGCCGGGCTCGCCGTCGGGCACGTCGTTGCCCTCGGCGTCGACGACCCGGGTCTCGACGAAGTACACCGCGCGCCCACAGGAGGACGGCCGGGCCTCGTGCTCCTCCGGCTGCAGCACCGTCGCGAGCGGACCCATCTCGGACTGCCCGAAGCAGTTGTAGAAGCCGAGATCCGGGTAGCGCTCGCGCAGTCGGTTGAGCACGGTGACCGGCATGATGGACGCGCCGTACTGCGCCTTCTTCAGTGACGACAGGTCGCGGGTCTCGAGGTCGGGGTGGTTCGCCAGCGGTACCCACACGGTCGGTGCGAGGAACAGCGAGCCGATCCGTTCCGCCTCGACGCGGCGCAGGATCTCCGGGACGTCCGGCGTCGCCATCAGATTCACTGTCGCGCCAACGGAGAGGTAGGGGAGCGTGAACACGTGCATGCCCGCGGAGTGGTACAGCGGCATGCAGACCAGCGGGTTGTCCTCGGCGGCCAGTCCCAGGGCGATCACCGAGGAGACGTACTCGTGCACGAGTGCGCCGTGGGTCATCATCGCGCCCTTGGGCTTCGAGGTGGTGCCCGAGGTGTACAGCAGCTGTGCCAGGTCGGTCGAGGAGGGTGCGGACGCCAGCGCGGGAATGGGGCCGGCCGCCGCGACCTCGACCAGCGAACGGTCCGCGTCGCGCAGGGGCAGCACGTGCTCGACGGTGAGGTCGGGCAGCACCGAATCCAGGGTGCCCGCGAGCGCCGGATCGACCAGCACCGCCCGCGCCCCCGACTGCGAGACCAGGTAGCTCAGCTCCTCGCCCTTGAGGGCGTAGTTCACCGGCACGTGCACCAAACCCGCGCGGGCACAGGCGAGGAAGCCGATCACGTAGGCGTCGGAGTTGGTGCCGTACGCGGCGACGCGGTCGCCCGCCCCGAGCCCCAGCGACAGCAGGTGCCCGGCGGCGCGGGTGACCGCGTCGTCGAGTCGCTGGTAGGTCCAGTCGCGACCGTCGAAGGTCAGCGCGGTGCGGGCGGGGTACTTGGCGGCCGAGCGGCGGAGCACTCCGTCGACGGTGTTGGTGCGCGGATCCTGACTCATGGACGTCAGGTTATCGGACGTCCAACTATTGCGGTAGGGGTTGCTTTTCGGCGCCGATTGTGGCCCGCGTCACGCGGCGTGGGCCGGTCAGTCCGGTCGCCGGCCGAAGCGTTCGTACTCGGCCCGCAACGTCGAGATCGCCTCGGCGTCGGCGAGGACGTACTCGGTCGACTTCGCGTCGCCGAGATAGATCGGGTCCGGGGTCAGCCAGGAGTCACGGCGCAACGCCGGCTTGTCGATCTTGCGGGTGGCGGTCACCGGCAGGGTCTCGGTGATGCGGACGATCCGCGGCGCCCACTTGACGCCGAGATCGGGTTGTTCGGCGAGGAACCGACCGAAGGCGACCGGATCGAAGGCCGCCCCCTCGTCCATCTGGATGGTGGCCATCACCCGGTCGCCGGTGCGCGGGTCGGGCACCGGGTACACCGCCACCAGGCGGATGCCGGGGAAGCGGGCCAAGATCCGTTCCACCGGTGCGGCGGAGAAGTTCTCGCTGTCGACCCGGATCCGGTCGCCCGACCGGCCCGCGAAGTAGAAGAAGCCCTCCTCGTCCCGGTAGCCGAGGTCCCCGGTGCGATAGGCCGCCCCGTCGATCCGCTCGGCGGTGGCCTCCGGGTTGTTGTAGTACCCCTCGAACATGGCGGCGCCGGTGGTGTTCACGATCTCGCCGATCGCCTCGCCCGCGTTGACGAGCGCGCCGCTGCCGTCGAACACGGCGCGCGGGCATTCGCGTCCGCTCTCGTCGTGGATCTCGACGCCCATGAACTCCGGTGCCCGGCCGAGCGCGTGCGGGGGCGAGTCGGGGGTCAGGCTGATGATCACCGCGCCCTCGCTCGAGCCGTAGCTCTCGACCGGCCGGACGCCGAATCGTCGCTCGAACTCGTCCCGGTCGCGCGGCGCGGCCTCGGTGCCGAACACCGTGCGCAGCCGGGTGTCTCGCTCCAGGGGCGACTCGGGCGCACTGAGCAGGTAGGCCAGCGACCGGCCGACGTAGTTGAAGAACGTCACCCCGAACCGCCGGACGTCGGGCAGGAACCCGGAGACCGAGAACCGACGCTGCATGGTGAAGGTGGCGCCGGTGAACACCGAGGGCGCCCAGCAGGCCATGATCGCGTTGCCGTGGAACAGCGGCATGGCGTTGTAGGTCACGTCCGCACGGGTCAGCGAACTGTGGTTGATCGCGCCGAGCGCGGCGAGCCGGCCGGTCGTGCAGATCACCGCCTTCGGTGCGCCGGTGGATCCGGAGGTGAACGTCAGCAGCAGACGGGTCGACGGATCCTTCGCCGCGGGTGCGACGGTAATCGGATCATCCAGCGCTGCTGCCACTTTCGTGGTCCATGCCGGATCCTCCACCGAGAGGATCCGCTCCGCGTCCACGCCGGTGTCGAGTCCGTCGAGCAGCGGGCGTTGCTGCGGATCGGTGAGGACGAGGTCGCAGTCGACGCCGCGGATGTCGGCGGCCAGTTCCGCACCCCGGCGCGTCGGATTGATGCCGATCAGGGTCGCCCCGGACAGTGCCGCGGCCCCGATCAAGAAGATGTACTCGGGAACGTTCTCGAGCAGCACCCCGACGTGAAGCTGTCTGCCGGGCCGACGCAGCGCGGACAGCGCCGACGCCCGGGCGTTGCACTCGCGGACCACCTCCCGCCACGTCCACCGTTCGTCCTCGAACAGCAACCCGGGACGGTCGTCCTCGGCACGCATCAGCAGCACGTCCGCGAACGTCAGGCGGCGTGCCGCCACGACATCGGGTGTCAGCCGGGGGATCTCGGAGTCGGCGCTCGGGGGTGCGGTGTCGGTCACGGTGTCTCCTCGGGGGTTGTCGTCGAATCCTGCTCCCGGAGGAGGGCGTGACGCACCCGACACGCGTCGAGACTTCGGAGTGCGGTGTCCGACAAACGTATCCGGACGCGGCCTCCCGGAGGGTTCGCTGGTGAGATAGTTCGTCCGAGGGGCGTGGCATCCTTCGGGTACCGGCGCGCCCGGTGCCGAACCGCACACGACGAAACGGTGGACGAGCATTGAGCATCGAGCAGCTGAGGATGTCCGGACTGGGGTCGGACTCGGTGTCGGTGCTGCGGATCATCTCGTACTTCGACGCGTTGGGCGAGTCCGCGGCGAACGCGGACACGATCGTCCGGTCGGCGGCCCTGCTCGCCGAGTGCCCGGTCGGTGCGCGATGGGCGGCCGGCTCGGTCATCCGGTACGACGCGCTGGGCGCACCGCTCGACGAGTCGCGTCCCGGGCCGTCGGCCGGCTCCGATCCCGAGGTCTGGCTGGAGCGGGGCGGTGCGGAGCGCCCGCTGGACTCGGTCCTGCTGGACCGGCTGAGGCACACCCTGCGGGTCGCGGCCGCCCAGTCGGCGGGGGTGCGGACGGGTTCGCAGATGGGCGATCCCGCGCTGCTCGAGGTCGTGCTCTCGGACAAGGAGCGGCGCGAGGACCGGCTGCGTGCGGTGCAGCTGCTGGGGCTCGATCCGGCCCAGCACGTTCGGGTGCTCGCCGTGTCGGCGGCGTCGAGCGGTCCCGCGATGGAACTGATCGCGCAGACCTGCCCGGGGCGGCTGGTCCGCTCGGTCGCGGCGGGGAATCTGACCGCGGTGCTGCTGCAGGATGCTGCGGACAGTCGCGTTCTGGCCACGGACCTGCACGAGGCGATCGTCGCCCGGTACCCGTCGCCGGCGACGCTCGGCGCCGATCGAGGGCCGTGGGTGGGGATCGGCGAGCGCATGAGCGTCTACGCGGCGCCCGCGTCGTGGAAGCAGGCGCGGCGCGCGCTCCGCTTCGCCTCGTCCACGCTCTACGGCCGCCGGGCGGTCGCGTACGCCCCGTTGAGTTCGCTCCACCTGCTGGCCGAGCTCCCGCTCGAGCGGTTGCTCAACGATCCGGATGTCGCCCGGCTCAACGCGTTGGCGACGTCCGCCACCGGCCAGCAGGCGGTCGCGACGCTCGAGGCCTTCTGCGTGTTCGGGTCGCTGCGTCGGACCGCGGCCGAACTGCACGTGCATCACAGCACCGTCGCGGCTCGGCTCGCGCACCTCGAGGCCGAGATGGGCTGGAACCTCGAGGAATCCGTCGACCGGTTCATCGCGACGCTGGTGCTGATGATCCGCCGGATGGCGTTGACGTCGACGGAGCTGGCGGCGTCCGAGGTCTTCGGGCCGCAGGGGTGAGGCGTGCGCCCGACGCGCGGCGGGAGAATCCGCGGGAATCGTCGACGCTTGTCGGTCGAGACGGCGGTGTGTCCTGGGTCACCATTTGGGGGACCTCGATTCCCTTTGCAGACAGGACACCGGACATGGCCGTCATCGACCCGACCCGCACATGGGCGCCCCTCGAGCAGCGTCTCGCCGTCACCACCAGCGAGCGTCAGCGGGTGGTGCTCAACGCCGTGATCACGCATATGAAGGCGGAGGCCGAGCCGGACCTCGACGGGCTGATGGCGACGCTGAGTCCCAAGCCCGACTACCACTTCTGGAACGCCGGCCAGGACGTCGGACCCAAGGGGACCGAGGGCGTGCGGGCGTACTACGCGGCGTTCGTCGAGTCGCGCTCGAACATCCTCGAGTACACCCTCGACCGGCTCGTCGTCGACGACGACTGCCTGGTCACGGAGGGGTTCCTCAAGCAGATCTACCCAGGGTCGTACGCGGCGCAGATCGGGATCCCGGTCGACGACGAGTCCGCCGACTACCTCATCGTGTTCCGGCAGCTGATCCTGTGGCCGGTGGACGAGAACGGGCTCATCCAGGGCGAGGACTCGTACCACTCGGGTCCGAGCAGCATCACCAAGCTGTCGTTCGACGAGCTTCCGCAGGAGTACATCGACATGGTCCACACGCCCGCGACCTGATCGCGGTGGCGACGATGCGGCCGGCCGTTCACCCCGAACG